>CAZIIB010000067.1:0-10553 GCA_964539125.1 uncultured Thermoanaerobaculia bacterium
TCGAGCTGCGGGGCTTCGGCGTCTTCCAGGTCCGCGACCGCAAGAAGGGCGTCGGCCGCAACCCGAAGACCGGGGTCGAGGTCGCCATCGCTCCAGGCAAGACCGTGCGCTTCAAGCCGGGCAAGGAGCTGAAGAATCTATAGGATCCCTCCGCCTGGAGGCGGCGAGGCCCTTCGCGAACCTCGGACATCGGATAGGCTGGCCCCCCGCCCACGCCCGGCGATCGAGCCTGCGCTCACCTGAACGGCTATCCCAGAACGTTGGATTCCCCGGATCCCCCCCGCAACCCCTCCCGCGTGTCGGCTCCGCTGGAGGACTGGGCTCACCCGGCGAGCGAGCCGCCCTTCGAGCCGTCCGGGCCGGTCAGCGCTCGGCCGCGCTGGCTTCTGGCCGGCGTGCTCTTCGTCCTGACCTTCCTCACCACCACCACGATGGGGGCGGTCTGGGTGCTGTACACGAGCACCCAGGAGACGACCGACCTCCCCCTGCTGCTCCTCCCCCAGACCGCGGCCCGGGTGTGGAGCGATCCCGCCTTGCTCCGCCTGGGGCTCTCCTTCTCCGTCCCCGCTCTCTTCATCCTGCTGTGCCACGAGCTCGGCCACTACCTGACCTGCCGCCGCTACCGGTTGGCGGCCACCCTTCCCTACTTCCTGCCCCTCCCCCTCGGAGTCGGAACCTTGGGGGCGTTCATCAAGATCAAGGAACCGATCCGGACCAAGCGGGAGCTCTTCGACGTGGGGATCGCCGGACCGGTGGCCGGCTTCGTGGCCCTGATCCCGTTCCTGGTCGCCGGCATCGCCTGGTCGCGGCCGGTGCCCCTGTCGCAGATCGCGGCCCCTCCCGGCGAGGCGGTGGTCCTGCTGGTGCCCGGCCGGAGCCTGGCCGTGGCGGGCCTCGAGCGGCTCCTCCACGGCTCCCTCGGCAGCGGTCAGGTCCTGCAGCTCCATCCGTTCGCCCTCGCCGCCTGGTTCGGGCTGCTCGCCACCGCCCTGAACTTGATCCCGCTCGCCCAGCTGGACGGCGGCCACGTGCTCTACGCCGCCCTGGGCCGGACGCAGCGGCGGCTGGCGCTCGCCCTCTGGATGCTGTTGCTGGGGACCGCGTTGTTCGTCTGGATCGGATGGCTGCTCTGGTGCGTGGTCACCCTGGTGCTGGGCCTCCAGCACCCGCGGGTCGAGGACGAGAGCCAGCCGCTCTCGCCCGGGCGCCGGCGCATGGCCTGGCTCGCCGTCGCCATCTTCGTGCTCTCCTTCATGCCCCTTCCCATCGACCAGGTCGAGCTGGCGCCGGGCGACTCCGAGCCGGTCCTGGAGGTCTCCCTGCCGCCCCAGCCTCAGACGTCGAGCACGAAGGTCACCGGGCCGTCGTTGACCAGCTCGACCGCCATGCGCGCCCCGAAGCGGCCGCTGGCCACCCGGTAGCCGGCCCCGCACAGCCCCTCGATCAGCCGCTCGACGAGCGGCTCGGCGATCTCGGGCGGCGCGGCGGCGTCGAAGGAGGGGCGCCGCCCCCGGGCGAGAGTCCCGGCCAGGGTGAACTGCGAAACGACCAGGAACTCGGCCCCCGCCTCCGCCGGGCCCAGGTTCATGCGGCCCTCCGCGTCCTCGAAGACCCGCAGATGTGCCAGCTTGCGGACCGCCGCGGCCACCTGTTCCGGTCCGTCCCCCCGCTCGACGCCCGCGAGCACCAGCAATCCGACACCGATCCTTCCCACCTCCTCCCCCGCCACCCGGACCGCGGCCCGCGACACCCGCTGCAAGATCAGACGCACCGATTCCGTCCTCTATTCTGTAGACGCCCGAAGACTAGCAGGAGGGCGGCCCGCAACCGCTCCCCTGTGATACCGTCTTCGACCTTCGAGAACGAATCTCAGGAGACCATCCCCATGGTGAACAAGGCCTTTCTCCTCGGCAATCTGGGCCGTGATCCCGAGGTCCGCTCGACCTCGTCCGGTCAGCCCGTCGCCAACTTCCCCGTCGCCACCTCCCGCAAGTGGAAGGACCGCGACGGCCAGCTCCAGGAACAGACCGAGTGGCACAACGTGGTCTGCTTCGGGCGCCTGGCCGAGATCGCCGGGCAGTACCTGACCAAGGGCAAGCAGATCTTCGTGGAGGGCCGCATCCAGACTCGGTCCTGGGACGATCGCAACACCGGAGAGAAGCGGTACCGCACCGAGGTCGTGGCCGAGAACTTCCAGATGCTCGGCAGCCGGGGCGGCGGAGGGGGCGGCGGTGGCTACCCGGACTACGACGACTCGTCGTACGGCGGCGGCTCGGGAGGCGGAGGTGGAGGCGGCGGCGCGAGCGGTGAGGGCGGCGGGGGCGACGACGATGACGACATCCCCTTCTGATCTCGCGGCTCCTCCAGGCGCCGCCCGGGTCCACAACTTCGGAGCCGGCCCGGCAGCCCTGCCACTGCCGGTGCTCGAGGAGGTCCGGCGAGACCTCCTCGACTTCCGGGGCACCGGGATGTCGATCCTCGAGAGCAGCCATCGGGGAGCCGCCTACGGCGAGGTCCACCGGGACACCAAGGAAGCCCTGCGCGAGCTCCTGGACGGCGCACCGGATCACGAGATCCTGTTCATGGGAGGCGGCGCGCGCACCCAGTTCGGCCTCGTTCCCTGGAACCTCCTTCCGGCCGGTGGCTCGGCCGACTACCTGGTGACCGGCCGCTGGGCCGAGATGGCGGTCGCCGAGGCCGCCAAGCGGGGAACGGGCCGGGTATCGTGGTCGAGCGAGGACACCGGCCACGACCGCGTGCCGGGCGCGGGCGACTACCCGGTCGATCCGGAAGCCGCCTATCTCCACTACACGAGCAACAACACGATCTACGGCACCCAGTACGCGGCTCCGCCCGACTCGGGGCCGGTGCCCCTGGTCTGCGACATGTCGTCCGACGTCCTGAGCCGTCCCCTCGACATCTCGCGCTTCGGCCTGATCTACGCGGGAGCCCAGAAGAACCTGGGCCCGGCCGGGGTCACGGTGGTCGTGGTGCGGCGGGACCTCTTGGAGCGAAGCCCCGCGGACCTCCCCGACACCTTGAGCTACCGCAAGATGGCCGAGAAGGACTCTCTCCTCAACACGCCGCCCGTCTTCGCCATCTACGTCGTCGGCCGGGTAGCCCGCCACCTCCTGGCGCGTGGCGGAGTGGTGGGGGCGGCGAGGCGCAACGAGGAGAAAGCGGCTCTCCTCTACCGGGTGATCGACGAGTCCGGAGGCTTTTACCGCGGCCACGCCCGCCCCGAGAGCCGGTCGCGGATGAACGTCACCTTCCGCCTGCCGTCCGAAGAGCTCGAACGGCGGTTCCTCGAGGAGGCGGGCCGGGCCGGGATGGCCGGCCTCAAGGGCCACCGCTCGGTGGGCGGTATCCGGGCCTCGATCTACAACGCGATCGAGCTCGCGTCGGTCCAGGCCCTGGCCGAGCTGATGGAGGACTTTCGCCGCCGGGCCGCCCAGTCGTAGACCACGGCCGGCCTCTGCGCGCCGTTCCGCCAGCCGATAAGATGGCCGGCGGGAGGAGATCCATGCCATGAGCGAGCTTGTCGTCAAGACCTGCGTCCCGTGCCACGGCGGAGCTCCCCAGGCCACCGCCGACGAGATCGCGTCGTACCGCCGGCAGATTCCCGACTGGGAGATCTTCGAGGAGGAGGGGGTTCACAAGCTTCGCCGCACGTTCGAGTTCCCGGACTTCGCCTCCGCGCTCTCCTTCACCGACGCCGTGGGAGCCGCCGCCGAAGATCAGGGCCATCATCCGGTGCTCATCACCACCTGGGGCAAGACCACGGTGGTCTGGTGGACCCACGCCATTCACGGTCTGCACGAGAACGACTTCATCATGGCCGCCAGGACCGACGCTCTCTACGAGAGCGCATAAGGGGCGTCGTGGTGACCCCACCGAGCGTACCCGCCGGCCCTCCGCTCCTCGGCCTCGAGCCCTCGGGCGTCGCCGCCCTCCGCTCCGTGCCTTTGTTCGAAGGGCTCGCGGCCGACGAGTTGGCGCTCCTCGCCGTTCGCTGCTCCCAGATCCGTCTGGCGAGCAGCGAGCGCGTGTTCCGCGAGGGCGACGACGCCGACGGGCTCTACGTCGTCGAATCGGGCGCCGTGAGCATCGTCCGCGAGGAGGTGGGCCAGCCGGTGCAGCGCCTCGCCCGCCTCGGGCCGGGTGGCTTCTTCGGCGAGATGGGCCTGCTCGACGACGGCCGGCGCTCGGCCACCGCCGTGGTCTCCGAGCCCGTCCGTCTGCTCCACGTCCGCAAGGAAGATCTGCTCGCCCTCCTCAAGGAGCGCCCCCTGCTGGCCGTCAAGCTGCGAGCCGCCATCATCCGGCGCCATGGTCACAACGTGGCGTCCGCAGTCCAGCTCTCCGGGCGCAAGGAGGTCCGCACCCGGGTCGACACGCCGGTCCAGGTCGAGGTCGCCGGCGCCGAGCCGGTCCCGGCCCGTCTCGAGAACCTCTCGCCGGGTGGCGCCTGCTTCCGCGGCCTGCCCTCCTCCTGGAGCCCGGGCCGGCCGGTGCGCTTCCGCCTGACCCTGCCGAAGGGCGAGCGGCTGATGGATCTCGAGGGGGCGGTCGCGTGGCGCCAGGGGGAGGCCTGCGGGATCGCCTTCCGGGACGCCGGGCCCGCGGGCGAGGAGCAGATTCGCCGCGTGCTACGCCGGCTCCTGGAATCCGGCGAGTAGCCACTCGTGCCCTCACCGCTCACCGCCGTCGCCGATCGGCTGGCGGAGACTCTCCGCCCTCTCGAGCCGGGTCTCCCCGTGACCCACGTCTACGCCCCCCTGCTCTACGCCCGCGAGCCCCATCACCGCTACCTCGAGCGCTTCGGGGCCGCCCGGAAGGAAGCGATCCTGCTGGGCATGAACCCGGGACCCTGGGGCATGGCCCAGACCGGTGTCCCGTTCGGCGAGGTCGGACTGGTTCGCGACTGGATGGGGCTCGACGGCGCGGTGGGCAAGCCCGCCCGCGAGCACCCGAAGCGTCCCGTCGAGGGCTTCGAGTGCCCGCGCAGCGAGGTCAGTGGAAGCCGGTTGTGGGGCTGGGCCAGGGAGCGTTTCGGCAGCCCGGAACGCTTCTTCGAGCGCTTCTTCGTCTGGAACTACTGCCCCCTCCTGTTCCTCGAGGAGAGTGGGCGGAACCGCACCCCCGACAAGCTGCCTCGCGAGGAGGCGGAACCGATCTTCGAGGCGTGCGACCGGGCCCTCCGCGAGGTGGTGGAGCACCTCCGGCCCCGCCTGGTGATCGGGGTGGGTCGCTTCGCTCGGAAGCGAGCCGAGCAGGCTCTCGGTCCCCTCGCGGGCGGAGGCGGCGTCGAGATCGGAGGCATTCTCCACCCCAGCCCCGCCAGCCCGGCGGCCAACCGGGGCTGGGCGGAGCAGGCGGAGCGCCAGCTCCGCGAGATGGGCCTCGAGCTGCCACCGGACTGAGACCCGCCCCGGAGAGCCGATCCCAGGCCCGTATGCCACAATAGCTCCCGCCCGGACCCGTAGGTCCCGCCCTGGAGAGACTCGCTTGACACGCATCGGCATCTTCGGCTGGGGGATCGTCGCCCCCAAGAGTCCCGACGTCGACTCCTTCGCCGCCAACCTGGAGACCGCGGGTACCTGGCTCGAACCGTTCAACGGGTTCGGCCCGGACACCTTCTTGGTCGGGTGGCCCAGCTTCGACTTCGAGCGCTACAAACCCTGGATCGACGCCCGCTTTCCGCCCAACCGCTACCCACAGCTCGCCGAGAAGATGGACCCGACGGTCCACTTCGCCATCGGCTCCTTCATCCAGGCCCTGGAGCAGAACCCGGGGATCGAGCAGGAGCTCCAGGCCCTGGGCACGGCGGCCCACGTCTACATCGGTACCGGGCTCGGCTGCCTCCCCACCCTCTACCGGGAGAGCATCGCCCTCCACCGCTCGCAGCGCCGTTGGGACCGCTTCTGGGCCGAGCCGGAGCGCAACGCCGCCATGGCGCAGTTCCTGGCGCTGCCCGAGGAGCGGCGAGCCGAGCGCCAGCAAGAGCTCGGCGCCCCACCCGACCCGGAGCGGGTCGAATCCACCGAGCGAGACGCCGCCCAGGAGGCGTGGTGGCACTTCTGGGCCGGCCACTCCGAGCGGCTCGCCCGCTACCTCGAGGAGCTCCGAGGGATCGAGGGGCTGACGGTCGAGGGATCGGTCCAATCGGCGAAGATGGCCGTGATGAAGGAAAAGCGGCGCCGCTATGCCCGCTTGCAGCAAAAGTGGCAGGCGCCGGAACCGCCGTGGCGCGCGGTCTCGGCCAACGTGGTCTGGAACATCGCCAACATCCCGGCGGCCCAGGTCTCGATGCTCGGCCAGATCACCGGCATGACCTTCGCGCCGGTGGCCGCCTGCTCCACGTTCGGGATCTCCCTCAGACTGGCCATGGACGCGATCCGCTCGGGCCAGGCGAAGGCGGTGGTGGTCGGGGCCACCGACCCGCCGCCCCACCCCCTCATCGTCGGCGGGTTCTACAACGCCCGGGTGATCTCCGCGGACGCCGCCGTCTCCAAGCCGCTTTCCGAGCTGCGGGGAACCCACGTGGCGGGGGGCTCGGTGGTCTGGCTGCTCGGCGACTACGAGCACATGACCGCCCGGGGATTCCGCCCGTTGGGCCTGGAGCCCCTGGCGGTGGGCGTGACCTCGGACGCCGACCACATCATCACGCCGTCGGTCGAAGGCCCCTCGGCGGCCCTGCGCGCAGCGCTCGCCACCGCCGGGGTCGATCCCTCGGCCCTCGGGACCTGGGACCTCCACGCCACTGCCACGCCGGGTGACTACACCGAGGTCGAGACGCTCAAGGGCGTGGTCCAGGCCCCGGTGCTGATCACCGCCCGCAAGGGGATCCACGGCCACGGCATGTCGGCCGCCGGAGGCTGGGAGCTGACCGCCCAGTACCTCGGGTACGAGCGCGGTCATCTCTTCCCCACCCCCCTCTCCGAAGACGAGCTCAACCCGGAGATCGCCCGCCTCCACGATCGCTTCGTCTTCGACGCCTCCTGCGCGGCGCCCGCGGCGCCCGCCGGCAAGCTCTCGATGGGCGTCGGCGGCATCAACGCCTGCGTCATCTCCCGCCCCTGGCCCAAGCTCTGATCGGCGGCGGGCCGCCCGGGATGCTACATTTCCCGCGATGCCCGCACCGACCGCCACCGACCTCTTCCTCGAGCTCACCCCCGACCGCGTCCTCGAAGCGGTCGAGGCGGCCGGGCTCTCCACCAACCCGGTCTGCTATCCGCTGAACGCCTATGAGAACCGGGTCTACGAGGTGGAGCTGGCGGACCGCACGCGAGTGATCGCCAAGTTCTACCGGCCCAGCCGCTGGAGCGCCGAGCAGATCCTGGCCGAGCACCATTTCCTGGGGCAGCTCGCCGACGACGAGATCCCGGTCTGCACCTTCCGGGAGTTTCCGGGGGGCGGTACCCTGCGCTCGATCGAGGGGATCTTCTACGGCCTGTCGGACCGGCGCGGCGGCCGGGCACCCGACGAGATCGACGACGAGCTGGCGCCCAGGGTGGGTATGCTCGCCGGCCGGATCCACGCCGTCGGCGCCCGCGAGCCGGCTCCGGTGCGCCAGCGCCTGGACGGCAACACCTTCGTCCGCGCCGAGCTCGACTGGCTCGCCGAGCACGGTACGCTGCCCGCGCATCTCGCGAAGCGCTACTCGGCGGCGGCCCGGGAGCTCGCCGACCTCTACGACGAGCTGGCCGGCGACGTCGAGACGATCCGGATCCACGGGGACCTCCACCGCTCGAACCTCCTGGTGCGCGACGGGGTGCTCCGCGTGCTCGACTTCGACGACATGGTGACCGGACCGCCGGTCCAGGACCTGTGGCTCTGCCTGCCCGGCCGGGATGACGAGACCCGCCGGCTCCGGGAGCGTTTCGTCGAGGGGTACGAGCGCTTCCGGGCCTTCGACCGCTCTACGCTGCGCCTGATCGAGCCTCTGCGCGGGCTGCGCATCGTCCATTACAGCACCTGGATCGCGCGACGCTGGCACGATCCCTTCTTTCCCCGGGCCTTCTCGGAGTTCGGCAGCGAGACCTACTGGCTGGGGGAGATCCGCGAGCTCGAGGAGACCCTGGCCGCGGCGCGGGGCGAGCTGGTGGCCGCCGGTGAGATCGAGGCTCCGGAGCCCGAGGCAGAGGAGCTCACCAACGCCGACTACTTCTGGGATTGGGAAGGATGAGGACGGCGAGCGACACACCGGCCCGGGCCGGCGCCCGCCGGGTCCAGGGCTTCGGCACCACCATCTTCGCCGAGATGACGGCCCTCGCCCAGCGCCACGACGCCGTCAACCTGGGGCAGGGATTTCCGGACTTCGACGGCCCGGACCCGGTCAAGGAGGCGGCCGTCGAAGCGATCCGCGAGGGGCGGAACCAGTACTGCCCGACCGGGGGCGTGCCGGAGCTCGCCGCGGCCATCGCCCGGCACCAGGAGCGCTTCTGGGGGCTCGACTACGGACCCGACGAGATCACCGTCTACGCCGGCGCCACCGAGGCGATCTTCGCTTCGCTCCAGGCCCTCTGCGACCCGGGCGACGAGGTGATCCTGTTCGAGCCGTTCTACGACTCCTATCGCGCGTCGATCGCAATGGCCGGCGCCTGCGAGCGGGTGGTCACCCTGCACGACCGGCCGAGCTCTTCGGGCGACGGCTTCTCCTACCCCCCGGAGGAGCTCGAGGCGGCGGTGACGCCCCGCACCCGGGCGATCCTCCTCAACACCCCCCACAACCCCACCGGCAAGGTCTACTCCCGCCCCGAGCTGGAGCACCTGGCCGGGCTCTGCCGGCGCCACGACCTCGTCCTGATCAGCGACGAGGTCTACGAGCACCTGGTCTACGAGGGCGAGCACCTGTCGCCGGCGTCGCTCCCCGGCATGCGCGAGCGGACGGTCTCGATCTCGT
This sequence comes from uncultured Thermoanaerobaculia bacterium, assembly GCA_964539125.1. Lineage (GTDB taxonomy): Bacteria > Acidobacteriota > Thermoanaerobaculia > Multivoradales > DATKCC01 > CAVUBL01. The sequence goes on from CAZIIB010000067.1 coordinate 8,906, forward strand.
CGGCGGGCAAGACGTTCAGCTTCACGGGCTGGAAGATCGGCTGGAGCTGCGCCCCGGTGGAGCTCACCCGGGCCCTGCGGGCGGCCCACCAGTTCATCACCTTCTGCAACGGCACGCCGTTCCAGTACGCGGTCGCCCGGGGCCTGGCCTCGGACGACGAGTACTTCGCAGGGCTCACCGCCGCCTATCGCGCCCGCCGCGACCGGCTGTGCGCCGGCCTGGCGGAGGTGGGGTTCGGCGTCCGGCGGCCGGCGGGCACCTACTTCGTCCTGGCCGACATCCGACCGCTCGGTTACGAGGACGACGTGGAGTTCTGCCGCATGCTGCCCGAGACCGTGGGGGTGGCGGCGATCCCGCCGACCTCGTTCTACCTGCATCGCGAGGCGGGGCGCCACCTGGTTCGTTTCGCGTTCTGCAAGACGAACGCCGTGCTCGATGAGGCCGTCCGACGGCTGAGGAGGCTCGAGCGATGAGAGTCGCAGCGCTCCAGACCGACATCGTCTGGGAAGACCGGCAGGCCAACCTCGACCACCTCGAGCCCTGGATCCGGATCGCCGCCGCCGTCGGCGCCCGGCTCGCCGTCCTCCCCGAGATGTACTCCTACGGGTTCTCCATGAACACCAAGCTCACCCAGGAGCCGTTCGACGGCCCCTCGGTGCGCTTCCTGCGCGAGCGCGCCGCCGAGCACGGTCTGTGGCTCGCGGGCTCGGTCCCCGAGCTACCGGAGGAGGCCCCGAAGAAGGCGCGGCCGTTCAACACCCTGGTCCTGGCCGGGCCCGCCGGCGAGATCCACCGCTATCGCAAGATCCGTCCATTCTCCTGCGCCGGCGAGGACAAGGCCTTCGAAGCCGGCTCGGAGACGGTGACCGTGGAGCTCCCCGCCGGCGACGACCTCCTCCGGGTGAGCCTCTTCGTCTGCTACGACCTGCGCTTCGCCGATCTCTTCTGGGACGCCGCAGAGGAGACCGACGCCTTCCTGGTGGTGGCCAACTGGCCGGTCGCCCGGCGCCACCACTGGACCACCCTGCTCCAGGCTCGCGCCATCGAGAACCAGGCCTACGTGGTGGGCGTGAACCGGGTCGGAGAAGGCGGCGACCTCGAGTATGCCGGTGACAGCCGGATCATCGACCCGACGGGCGAGGTGCTGGCCTCGGCGGCGGGCGGCGAGAGCCTCCTGCTGGCCGACCTCGATCCGGCCCGGGTGCGGCAGGTCCGGAAGGACCTCCCCTTCCTCCCCGACCGGCGACCGCCGGGCCCTTGAGAGGCCGGCGGTCCTCGCCGCCTCAGCTCCCTTGGAGCTTCTTCAGGGCCTCGATCAGCTCCGCCGCCGGCGGCCGGACGGTGTAGTCCACGTCGATCCGCTTGTAGCGCACCCGCCCCTCGCGGTCGAGGACCAGCGCCGTGGGATCCGGCAGCACCCGGTCGGTCACCTTCTCGTTGCGGATGCCGTAGCGCTCGATCACCTCACCGCCCGGGTCCGCGAGCAGCGGAAAGCCCAGCCCGTTCGCCCGCTCGAACTCGGCCAGCTTCTCCGGGTCGTCGTTCGCCACCACCAGGACCTGGGCGCCCAGGTCTTCGATCTCCTTCAGGTGCGATTGCAGCTCCACGAGCTGCGCGCGGCAGAACGGTCACCAGGTGCCGCGGAAGA
>CAZIIB010000068.1:0-10529 GCA_964539125.1 uncultured Thermoanaerobaculia bacterium
CACCGGCCCGCGGGCGTGTGCTTCGAGAAAGCCACCGGCCCGCGGGCGTGTGCTTCGACAAAGCCACCGGCCCGCGGACGTGTGCTCCCGAGAAGTGCGCTTCCGCCTCCGTCCGCCCGCTCTCCTCTCCCTTGTCCCGCTTCCGCCCCTCCTAGCGTCTTGTACTTGCAGTGTCGGTTTTTCGATGAAATTCGATTTCAGGACGGAGCCAAAGGGGGACCTCTCATGCCGTCAAACCACGGTCCGTTGCAGTTTGCGTTCATCGCCGCGGGCGTCCTGCTCCTCGCCGCGAGCGGGGCGGTCCGGTCCCAGTCCACTCCCGGCTTCCCGGTCGAGCACCGGGATCTGCTGAGCTCGGCCTCGTACCGCGCTCTTGCGGTCACCATCCACCCCATCGCGCCGGCCCCTCCGGACCCGCCGACCTCCGGCCCACCGCCCCGGGTCGAGCCCGACCGGCGGGTCAACGCTCCCCAGCAGCCGTTTCCGAACGGCCTCGTCGGACGCAGCGAGACCACGCTGGCCGCCGTCGCCGGCGGAGCTCTCCTGATCGTCGGCTGGAACGACGCCGACGGGTTCTGCGGCCCGCCGTACTACGCGGGATGTACCGTTCCCCCGGTGCCCGGGACGACCGGCTTCGCCGTCTCGACGGACAGCGGCCGCCACTTCCAGGACCTGGGTGCCCCGCCGGCGGGCACCCTCGTGGGCTTCGGGCCGGGGGCCGCGGGGACCAGCTCGAGCGGCGTCTACGTGACCTCGGGCGACCCCATCCTGGACGCCGCGGGCGCCGGGGCCCGGGACACGATCTACTTCTCGAACCTGGCTCGCTTCGACGACCTGGCGGCGCACACCGCAGGGGTCAGCGTCCACGCCGGCCACTTCGGCGCCGGGGGGGAGTTCCGCTTCGACCCGCCGGTGCTCCTCCAGTCGCCCGGCTACCCCGGCGACTTCCTCGACAAGGACAACCTGGCCGCGGCCCGCAGAGGCCAGCGGACGGAGCTCTACGTGACCGCCACCGACTTCGTCGAGGTGGCCGGGGTCCCCGGCCTGGGGGTCGGGCAGATCGAGGCCTTCGCTTCGGCCGACGGCGGGGCGAGCTGGTCCCGCCGCGTCCTCCAGCCCGACGAGACCTTCCCGGCGGTGCCCGGTACCGGGGTGGTCGATCAGGGCGCCGAGCCGGTGGTCTCGCCGGACGGCTCGGTCCACGTGGTCTGGGAGCGGGGCTTCCTCTCGCCGTTCTTCTCCCAGGGAGCGGCGGGGCAGTGGCCCGAGATCCGCGTCATCTCCTCGTTCGACGGCGGGCTCACCTGGTCGCCCGCCGCCGCCGGCCCGCCCGGCTCCGGGGCCAACCCGGCCGGGGTGCGGGTGGCCGCGATCTGTGCCGGGGATCTGTTCCCGCCCTCGGGCTACGACCGCAACCGCTCGAACACCTTCCCGCGCATCGCGGTCGCCGAGAGCGGACCGCACCGGGGTCGCCTCTACGTGACCTGGCAGGACTGCCGGATCGCCAACGGCGGGCCGATGCCGGCGCCGCTCGGTCCCGAGGACGACTTCGGCTACGACCTGGGGCATCCCGACACCGACGTCTACCTCGCGTACTCGGACGACGACGGCGCCACCTGGAGCGCGCCGATCCTGGCCGCGGGCGGCGGCGACGGTCTGATCCAGTTCTGGCCGACGGTCTCCGTCGGCCCGGCCGGGACCGTGGACCTGACCTACTACCAGAGCTACGAGCCCAACGGGACCGCCCTCCTGGGCGGGGGCGGCGGCACTTCGCTGGTCGACGTCTACTGGGTACGCTCGACGGACGGCGGCGAGAGCTTCGGCGCGCCGGTGCGGCTCAGCGGGGCGACCAGCGACTGGGGCGCGGCCCAGAGCAATCTCGCTCCGGCCTTCGGCGACTACAACGACGCCCTCAGCCTGGGAGAGATGCTCTACGCGACCTGGGGCGACGGCCGCAGCGGCATCCCGGAGGTCTACTTCGCCACCGCCCTCGGGCGGCGCTGAGACGTAGCACGAAGCGCTGAGGGCCCGGCCGGGCCCTCAGCGCTTCATCCGGGCGCCCTTTTCCTCCACCGACAGGATCCAGCCCGTGACCTTGCCGGGCTGGATCCGGCGGTCGTCGTGCCAGAAGCGGGTGGTGCGCATGTGGCGGCTGGAGGATTCCCCCTCCGGGATCGCAGCCACCTCCCGGTCGATCTCGTGGAAGCGCTCCACCCACCGGCGGCAGTTGGCCAGGCGCAGGTCGACCCAGCCGTCGTGGGCCCAGGCCTCGACGAGCTCCGGAGTCACCTTCCGGTTCCGCGCGTCCTTGGGGACGATGACCTCGGGACCGCGGAGGAGCTCGCCCGAGTCCAGGAGGATCGGGATGCCCACCGCCGCCACGTCGTTCGCCACCTCGGGGCGCTCGCGCACCAGCTCGTCGAGGCGGTCGCGCACCTCTTCGGGGGAGGACTCGCGCACCGCCTCCATGGTGCCGAAGGCCTCGCGGAGCAGGTGCGCTTCGAAGAGAAGCTTCGAGATGTGGGGCGGGCCCAGCATCTCGAAGGCCACGCTGTGGGTGCCGTGCTCGCGCTGGAGCTCGATCATCCGCTCGAGCGCCCAGTGGCGCAGCAGGCCCGCCCGGTAGGTCGGGCCGAGCACGGCGTTGTCCAGGGCGTTGACCACGTCGTGGCCGGTGTTGCCGCCCTCGATCTCCTGGACCAGGTAGCCTGCGATCTCCTCCGGCGTGACGAACTCCATCTGCTCGGCGGTGGTCAGGGCGGCGAACTCCTCGAGGCTGAATATGCCGTTCTCGCCGGTGTCGATGTACGCGGCTTCCAGGGGCTGCTCCAGGACCCGTGCGGCGTCGGGCTCGACGCTCGACAAGCTCTCGCCCAGGGGGCGGGGCCGCGCCTCGATCCGGCGGATCTCCTTGCCACGGCGCACGATCGGCCCGTGGGCGATCTTCTTCCAGGCGATGGCGGCCGCCGGCTTGATCTCCTTGGTGATCGGTGCGCCGGGGGTGCGGGCCATCAGGAAGAGAAGCATCGACTGGGCGCCGGCCAGGGCGCTCTTCGACAGCAGCATGCGGCTCGGCCGCTCCTCGGAGTGGGTGTAGGGGATGTTGAGGCCCATCCCCCCGGTGCCGGTGGTGCCGACCTTGACGTAGACCCGGGTGCCGGCCTCGATCATCCCCTGGTAGAACACCTGGACGTGGCGGATGAGCCGTGGGACGTAGAGCGCCTCGAGGATCGACTCGACCGTCTCCCGGTCCACTTCGTCGTCTTTGGCGAGGAGCTCGTAGGCCCTCTGGGCTCGGGCGTAGAGATCGCGGTAGGCGATGGCGGTCGAGGTGTTGACGCAGTCGATCACCACGTCCGGCTTGGAGCGGGTGAGGAGGCCGTAGAGCAGGAAGCGCGGGAGGTCGTCCTTGTGGAGCTGGCCGAGCTGGGAGGAGATCTCGTCCAGGTGCGAGCCGCCCACGGCGAGGGCGAAGATGTCCCCGGAGGAGGTGACGATCTCGGCGCCGGGCCACTCGGCGAGGAGCTCGCTACGCGCCCGCTCGGCCTCGTCCGACCTCAGGCTGTGGATTTGAATCCTGCGCGGCTTGCGGGCGAGGAGCTCACGGCAGACGGCCATACCCACCAGGCCATACCCGCCCAGAACGAGGACGTTGCGATTCTCGATGTTCACTGCGCGCCTCCAGGGGGTGTTGAGTTCGAGCCAGGGGGATTGCGGGAACGATGGCGCCGGCGGCGCCGGCTCGGCCGATTCTATCTTGTATTCTGCGCAGACGGTCCGACGCGGTAGAGTTGGAGCCCCTCGCCGGCGTTGGCCGGCGGGCATGCGAGCTCGAGTCGACGACTCGACCGGTCGGCGGTGAGCCGAGCCGGTCGGACCTCATGATCTAGCACGAGGATTGCGATGGAGAATCTGGGACCCTTCGTCAGCCGTTTCGGCCTGGACCGCTACGGCATCACCTCGGCCCGCCGCGTCCACTGGAACCTGCCCTGCGCCCGGCTGTACGAAGAGGCGTTGGGCCGCGGCGAAGCGGTCCTCGGGCACTGGGGGCCGTTGGTGGCCGAGACCGGAGCGCACACCGGGCGCTCGCCCAACGACAAGTTCACGGTTCGCGAGCCGGGCACCGAGGCGGACGTCTGGTGGGGCGAGGTCAACCGGGGCCTCTCGCCCGAGCACTTCGAGGGACTGCTGGGGAAGGTGCGCTCCTACCTGACCGGGCGCGACGCCTTCGTGTTCGACGGCTACGCCGGTGCCGATCTCCGGCACCGCCTGCGAGTTCGCGTCGTCACCGAGCTCGCCTGGCACAACCTGTTCGCCCACAACATGTTTCTGCGCGAGAACGACGTCGAGGCCCTCACCGGCTTCGAGCCCGAGCTCACGGTGATCGACGTTCCCGGGCTGAGGGCGGACCCGGACGCCGACGGCACGGCGACCGGCACCTTCATCGTGCTCGACCTCGATCGCGGCCTGGTCCTCATCGGCGGCACCGAGTACGCGGGCGAGATCAAGAAGAGCGTGTTCAGCTTCATGAACTATCGCCTGCCCAAGCGCGGCGTGCTCTCCATGCACTGCAGTGCCAACTACGGGCGCGACCATAACGACGTGGCCCTCTTCTTCGGCCTTTCGGGCACCGGCAAGACCACCCTTTCGGCCAACCCGGACCGGACCCTGATCGGCGACGACGAGCACGGCTGGAGCGGTGACGGCGTGTTCAACATCGAGGGTGGTTGCTATGCCAAGGTGATCCGCCTCGACCCCGAGGGCGAGCCGGAGATCTTCGCCACCACCCGCCGCTTCGGGACCATCCTCGAGAACGTGGTGGTGGACCCCGTGACCCGCGACCTCGACCTCGACGACGACTCGAAGACCGAGAACACCCGTGCCAGCTACCCGGTGACCCAGCTCGCCAACGTCGACCTCACCGGCCAGGGGGGCCAGCCGCGGAACGTGATCTTTCTCACCTGCGACGCCTTCGGCGTGCTGCCCCCGATCTCCCGGCTCACCCCCGAGCAGGCGATGTTCCACTTCCTCTCGGGCTACACGGCCAAGGTGGCCGGCACCGAACGCGGGGTGACCGAGCCCTCGGCCACCTTCAGCGCCTGCTTCGGGGCCCCGTTCCTGCCCCTTCACCCGGGGGTCTACGCGAAGATGCTGGGCGAGAAGATCGCACGCCACGGGGTCAAGGTGTGGCTGGTCAACACCGGCTGGAGCGGCGGCCCGTACGGGGTGGGCAAGCGCATGGCGCTGCGCCACACCCGGCGCATGGTGGCGGCGGCCCTGGCCGGCGAGCTCGACGACGTCGAGACCACCTCCGATCCGGTCTTCTGCCTGGCGGTGCCGAAGCGCGTCGAGGGCGTACCGACCGAGATCCTCGATCCGCGCTCGACCTGGAAGGACCCCGAGGCCTACGATCGCCGCGCCTCCGAGCTCGCGGAGATGTTTGCCGAGAACTTCGCCAAGTACGCCGACGGCGTGGGCGAGGACGTCCGAGCCGCCGCCCCCAAGGCCCCCGTGGGTTGAGCGCGGGCCGGCGATGAGCGCCCTCGCCCGGTTCCCGGCCCACGTCGTCCGCCGCCTCGCCCGCAGACCCGGGCAGTCCGCCCTGGCGATCGCGGTTCTGGCCCTGGGCGTGGGGCTCACCACCGCCATGTTCGCCGTCGTGTGGGGCTCGTTCCTGCGCGGTCTGCCGCTGCCGGGGGCGGAGCGCATCGTCCAGGTCGAGCGCCGGCCCCTGGGCGAGGGCAACGTCACCCCGGACGAGCTCGCCGCCTGGCGGACCCGCGGCCAGAACCGGGACGCGCCGTTCGAGAGCCTCGCGGGGTGGCTGGGCTCCGGCGAGGTGTGGAGCGGCGACGGCGCTCCGGCCGGCTGGCGCAACGGGGCCTATGCCACCAGGGAGCTGTTCGCCGTGGCTGGCGTCGCGCCGGCCCGCGGGCGAGGGCTCGAGCCCGAGGACGAGCTTCCCGGAGCACCCCGGGTGGTGGTGCTCTCCGACGCCTTGTGGCGGGAGCGCTACGGCGCGGATCCGGGGGTCGTGGGCCGTCGCGTGGAGATCGGCGACGAGCCGGCGACCGTGGTCGGGATCATGCCCGCGGGCTTCCTCTTTCCCTTGCGCCAGGAGTACTGGCTCCCCCTGGCGCCCCTCCTGGCGCGCTTCGGCCCCTCCGTGCACCTGCCCGTCCAGGTGGTGGGGCGCCTGCGCGTCGGGACCTCGACGGAGGCGGCCGCCGATCGCCTCGAGTCCCTGGCGCGGGGAGTGGCTCCGGGCGGCGAGGCGAGCGGAGGGGGGCCGCCGCCCCGGCCTCGCGTCACCCCCTTCGTCCGCGCCTACACCGCCGACGCCCGAGAGCCCCTGTGGCTCGCTACGGCGGCGGCCTTCGCGGTGCTCCTCATCGCCTGCGCGAACGTGGCGAACCTCCTGGCCGCCCGCGGCCTCGCCCGCTCCCAGGAGCTCGCGGTGCGCGCCGCCCTGGGCGCCGGCCGCCGGCGGATCGCCTTCGACCTCCTGGCGGAGTCGGCGGTGCTCGCGGTCGTGGGCGGAGCGGCGGGGCTCGGCGTCGCCTGGGCCGCCGTCGCGGCCTACCGGGCCAACGGTGGGCTGGTGGGCTCGTACTGGGTGGACGTCCGTCTCGACGGCCCCGCCCTCCTGGTCGTCCTCGCCGCCACCGTGCTCGCCGCGCTCCTGGGGGGCCTGCTGCCGGCGCTGCGCGCTGCCGGCCTGGCGCCGGGCCGGGTCCTCGAGGGCCGGCGGGGGGGCACGGGGCTGCGCCTCGGGCGGGCCGGGCGGGTGCTCGTGATCCTCCAGGTCGCCCTCTCGAGCGCTCTGGTGGTGGCCACGGGCCTGATGGTCGAGAGCGTCGCCCGCCTGGGACGCCACGACTTCGGCGCGGAGCCGGAGAGCGTGTGGACCGGGTCGGTGGCGCCGAGCGTGGACGCCTCGGGCCGCCCCCTCGACGACCCCGCCCGCCTCCGCTTCTACGAGCGTCTCACCCGCCGCATCGAGGCGATCCCCGGTGTCGAGAGGATCGCGCTGGCGTCCCAGCTCCCCTCCACGCGGACGCCGCCGGCGGTGGCCGCCGAGATCGGGGGGGAGCCGGACCCGGGGTCTCGGAGCCCGGGGGCGAGCGGTCCCGCGGTGCGCGTGGCGGTGGTGGGTCCGGCCTACTTTCGGACTCTCGGACGCCCTCTTCTCCGCGGACGGGACTTCCGGCCGTCGGACGGCGACGGGGCGGAGCCCGTGGCGCTGGTCAACCGGAGCTTCGCCGACCACTTCCTCTCCGGCGGACGCGCCGTGGGCCGGCGGGTCCGGCTTACGGGTCGGGGTGAGCCCGGCCCCTGGCTGCGCATCGTCGGGGTGGCGCCGGACCTGCTCCTCGACTATGCCTACTTCGAGGAGCGGATCGGATCCGGCAGGCCGCCGGCGGTCTACGTGCCCCTGGCGCAGCACCCCCAGCCCGGCATGACCCTGGTGGTCCGTGCCCGGGGGGACGCCGCCCGGCTCACTCCGGAGATCCGGCGCGCGGTGGCCGAGCTGCAACCGGACGTCGCCGTTCTCTGGCCCCGGACCCTGGCCGCCTCGATCGCCCAGACCACCTCCACGTATCGCACCGTCCGTGCGCTCCTGGGCGTCCTCGCGGTGGTCGCTCTGCTCCTGGCCGCCGTCGGCCTCCACGGCCTGCTGAGCTTCGCCGTCGGCGCCCGGCGCCGAGAGCTCGGCATCCGGTCGGCCCTGGGGGCGCGGCGGGGTGACCTGGCGACCCTGGTGGCCCGCTCGGCGGCTCTCCAGGTGGGGCTGGGGCTGCTCCTCGGCCTGGGCCTCGGAGCGCTCCTCGCCCGCCTTCTCGGCAGCCTTCTCTTCGCCATGGGGCCCTGGGACCCGACGGCCTTCGCGGCGGCCGCCGCCGTGCTCGTGGCCGCCGGCTCCCTGGCCTCGGCCGGGCCGGTCCGGCGCTCCCTCGGGATCGAGCCGGTCGAGGTCCTCCGGGCGGACTGACGGCGCGTCGTCAGGGCCGCCAGGCGAGCGCCGCCCAGAGGCGGACCTTCCCCTCCAGGCTGCCGATCGGGTCGTCCAGGACGTAGGCCGCGCCGACCGTGGCGTGGAGCGTGGGGAGGCCCAGAAGCGGCATCGCGGGCAGGTCGCGGCGGAGCTCGAGGCCGGCGAGGTCGAGCCAGCCTCCCCGGCCCTCCCCCTCGGTCCAGACACGGTGGCGCTCGTAGACGAGAGTGGCCGGCAGGAAGCCCAGCTCGAGCTCCACGCGCTGGTCTTCGCGGTCGTCCCCCACCAGGTAGGCCGCGGGCAAGGCGGGCGCCGGGAACGCGCCTCCCTCCGCCTCGACGGGTACCAGGCTCCGGAGCACCCCACCCACCCGGAAGCGGTCGAAAGCGGCGGTGGCGTCGCGCGAGCCGCCACGGCTCCAGGCGATGCGGAGCGCGTCGTCCCCCCGCTCGATCCCGAGGCCGAGAGACGCGCCCCACCGGCTCCAGCCGGAGCCGTCGGTGGCGCCGCGCTCGAGGCCACCGGAAACGCGCACGGGCAGGCTCCACCGACCGCGCGAGGGCGCCCGCAGGAGCGCGGCGGCGAGGCTCGCAACCCGGCGATCGAGCCCGCGGGCACCGGAGGCGGGGTCGACCCGCTCGGCGGCCAGGCCGAGGCGGGCGGCCAGCCCGCCGGTCGCCGAGCGGCGCTCCCAGCGCGCGGCGAGGCCGAGGCCGTAGCGCTCGCGGTCGAGAGCCGCCGCGGCCCCTCCGGGCGAGAGGCCGGGGGGCGCGTCGGCCTGCTCGGAGGGCGCCTCGGAGACCGCGAACGCCTGGGCGGAGAGTGCCACGGGCAGCCCGCGCCAGGTCGCCGCCAGGGTCCCGCCCTCGGTCGCTCCGGCGCCGGCGAGCGATCCCAGGAGGAGCCAGTCGAGCCGTCCGACCACGTCCCCGCCGCGGAGTCCCAGCTCCAGGGCGCGGCCCGACGGTGCGGCCACCACGCCGAGGAGCGGTCCGATCTCCTGGTGGCCGGCTCCGTACCCTCGCGCCGCCGGGAGCTCGGCGGGGGCGAAGCGGGGCGCTTCGCCGGGGCGGCTCGCGGGCGGAACCTCCGCGGGGAGATCGACCTCCGGCCCGGGGGCGGCGGCGGCCAGGTCCAGGCGCCGGATGTCGAACCCGTCGTCCTCGAGGGACAGGAAATAGAGGGCCGAGCCGTCCGGCGCGGGCGCCGGAGCGAGGGCCGCGCCCAGCACCCGGGTGAGCCGCCGGCGACCGGAGGCGGCCGCCTCGTCCGGGTCGACGGCCCACAGGTCGACGAAACCGCCGCTCCCCAGGGCGACGTAGATCGTGCGTCCGTCCGGCGCCCAGGCCGGGTCGGCGAGGGTCGTCGCGTGGCCGGTGTCGAGCTCGCGGACGTCGGCGAGCCCCGGGGTGCCCTTGGCGCCTGCGCCCGGGCTGCTGAGCGTCGCCACGACCAGCCGCCAGCGCCCCTGGCGGTGGCGGAGCGCCACCAGCCGGTGCCCGCCGGGAGCGATCCGGGGCGAGGCCCAGACCGTGTCGGCGGAGGCCTCCGTGAGGGAAGTGACGCGGCCGTCGGCCAGGTCCACGGCCACGAGCTGGGAGAGGCCGTTCCGGTCGCGGACGGCCACCGCCCGGTCATCGCCCGGCGCCGGGTCGGGCGAGCGAAGGTCGGCGAGCCGGGTGCGTCGCTCGACGCGGCCGCCCTCCGGGTCCCAGCGGTAGAGGTCCGGATGGAGGTTCCCGTCGGCGTCGGGGCCGAAGGCGGCGAAGAGGAGGGAGCCGTCCGGCGTCCATCGCGGCTCGAGGGGCTCGCGGCCATCGATCGTCGGCAGGAGGGCGACCGGCTCGCGCGGTAGCGGCCCGGAGCGGACGGCCGCCACGTCCTCCGGGTCGCGCTCGAGGAGCTCCGCCTGCTCCTCCCGGCGGCGCCGCTGCGCCTCCTCGTCCGGACCGGTGGAGAAGACCACGAGGCGCGGCGGCTCGTCGCGGGGGCGCAGGACGACGGCGAGGCGCGAGCCGTCGGGCGAGAGCGCCGGGGCTCCGGTCCGGCGCGAGAGGTCCTGCCACAGCGTTCCGCTGACTCCGGCCGCCGTCTCGGGCGGTCCGCCGAGGCGCCGCTCGGCCTCGACGGCGCGCCAGGTGAGCTCGGCGCTGAATCGTCCCCAGAGGGTCTCCGGCGAGTCGCCGAAGACGCCGGTGAAGGCCTGGTCGAAGCTCCGGTTCCGGCGGGCGCTCAGGCGGGCCCAGAGGTGGGGGAGGCTCTCCGGCCCGGCGCGCTCCTCGAGCCACTCGAGGAAGGCGGAGCCGGCGAGGTAGGCCATCGAAGGCCCCAGCCAGCTCTCGTCCCCGGCGCTCAGGGCGCCGTAGGACGGGAGGTGTCCGGCGAGCGCCCGCTCGCGCAGGACCGCCGCCCGCAAGTCGCCCTTGGGCCGTCCCGAGCCGGTCAGCCGGCCCTCGAGGAGCGTGGCGTAGCCCTCGGTCGCCCAACGCGGCGCCCGGCGGGCCACCGGGCCGAGGCCGAAGCCCGGGAGCAG
>CAZIIB010000069.1:0-10502 GCA_964539125.1 uncultured Thermoanaerobaculia bacterium
GGGGTGCTGCTCCGGGAGCTGGGCGCCCTCTACGGGGAGCTCACCGGTGGCTCCGGGGACGCGGCGCTCCGCTCCGAGCTGCCGATCCAGTACGGCGACTACGCGGCCTGGCAGCGCGCCTGGCTCCGCGGCGACGTGCGAGAGCGCCAGCTCTCCTACTGGCGGGAGCGCCTGGCCGGGGCGCCGGAAGGCGGCTCCGAGCTCCCCCTCGACCGGCCCCGGCCGGCGATCCAGAGCTTCCGGGGCAGCCGGCGCGGGATGGTCCTGGACGCCGAGCTGACCGCCGGCCTCGGCGAGCTCGCCCGCCGCCGCGAGGCGTCGCTCTTCATGGTGCTCCTGGCGGCGTTCGACCTGCTCCTCGCCCGGCTCTCGGGCGAGGACGACGTCGTGGTGGGAACGCCGGTGGCCGGCCGCGAGCTCCCCGAGATCGAGCCCCTGGTGGGCATGTTCCTGAACACGTTGGTGCTGCGCACCGACGGCTCCGGTGACCCGACCTTCGAGGAGCTGCTCGGAAGGACCCGCGAGACCGCTCTGGGGGCCTTCGGCCATCAGAGCGTGCCGTTCGAGATGCTGCTCGAGGACCTGGCGCTCGCCCGCGACCTCTCCCGGACGCCGCTCTTCCAGGTGTTCTTCAACATGTTCAGCGGCTGGCTCGGGGAGCCGGAGCTGCCGGGGCTCGCGACCGAGGTGGTCGAGGCCCCGGAGGAGCCTTCCAAGTTCGACCTCACCCTCTACGTCACCCGGCCCGAGGGCGGCCTGCGCTTCGAGGCGGTCTACAACGCCGATCTCTTCGACGACGTCACCGTGGAGCGCGTCCTGGCCCAATACCGGCGAATCCTGGAGCAGGCGGTCGCCGACCCGGCGCTGGCGGTGAGCCGGTACTCGCTGGTCACCGCGGAGTCCGAGCGCGTGCTGCCGGACCCCGCGGCGCCCCTCGCCGCCACCTGGCACGGGCCGATCCACGAGGCGGCGAGGCGGCGGGCCGCGACGGCTCCCGACCGGTTGGCGGTGATCGACTGCGAGCGGAGCTGGACCTACGGTGAGCTCGAGGCCACCGCCGGGGCCGTCGCCCGGCGCCTGGCGGACCGGGGCATCGGCAAGGGGGCGGTGGTGGCGGTGCTCGCTCACCGGAGCGCCGCCCTGGTCGCGGGAGTCCTGGGCATCCTCGAGGCGGGCGCCGCCTTCGCCCTCCTGGACCCGGCCTACCCGGACGCCCGCCTGGCCCAGATGGTCGAAGCCGCCGCGCCGGCGGCGATCCTGGTCATGGAGCGGGCGATCTTCGCCGGGGACTCCCGGGAGCTCTTCGAGCGGGCCCTGGACGAGGGCGACGTCGTCCGCCTGGCCCTGCCGGCGGCCCCCGAGAGCTCCTCCGAGGCCGCGCCGCCGGTCGACCTCGGGCCGGACGACCTGGCGTGCGTCGGCTTCACCTCCGGCTCCGAGGGCCGGCCGAAGGCGGTGGCGGGCCGCCACGGTCCTCTCTCGCACTTTCTCCCCTGGCAGTGCGAGACCTTCGGGCTGAGCGGTGGAGACCGCTTCAGCGGCCTCTCGGGGCTCGCCCACGACCCGTTCCAGCGCGACCTCTTCACGCCGCTCTGGGTCGGGGCGTGCCTGGTGTTGCCGGATTCCGCCGCCCTGGGCGAGCCCGGGGTGCTGGCGGCCTGGCTGGAGCGGGAACGGATCACCGTCTGCCACCTGACGCCGGCGATGATCCAGCTCGTGGCCGAGGTCCCGGCGAGCGGCCGGCGGCCCCGCCTGGACGACCTGAGGCGGGCCTTCCTCCTGGGCGAAGCGCTCACCCGCCGCGACGTCGAGCGGCTCCGCGCCCTGGCGCCCCGGGTCGAGGCGATCAACCTCTACGGCACCACCGAGACGCAGCGCGCGGTCGGCTACTTCCGGCTGGACGCGGGGGACCCGCCCGCTGGAGAGGTGCTCCCCGTCGGGCGCGGGATGGAGGGCGTCCAGCTCCTGGTGCTCGACGGCGCCGATCGCCTGGCGGCGGTGGGCGAGGTGGGGGAGATCGGTATCCGCAGCCCCCATCTGGCGGCCGGCTACCTGGGGGACGACGAGCTCACCACCCGGCGCTTCGTCGCCAACCCCTTCACCGGCCGCCCGGCGGACCGGGTCTACCGCACCGGGGATCTCGGCCGCTACCTGGCGGACGGCTCCGTGGCCTTCCTCGGCCGGGCCGACCGGCAGGTCAAGATCCGCGGTTTCCGGATCGAGCCGGCGGAGATCGAGGCCCACCTGGAGGCGTTTCCCGGAGTCCGGGCGGCGGCCGTCCTTCCCGATGAGCGGGGGCCGGGCGGCCGGCGGCTGGTCGCCTACGTGGCGGCCGACGAAGGCGTCGAGGAGCCGGAGCGGACGGCCGAGGCTCTGCGCCGCTGGCTCGGGGCGCGTCTGCCGGCCTACATGGTCCCCGCCGCCTTCGCCGTACTCGAGCGCCTGCCGCTCACCGCCAACGGCAAGCTCGACCGGCCGGCCCTGCGCGCGATCCCGCCCCACGACGCGGTGGCCTCGGCGACGCCGGCGTTCCCGCGAACGCCTCTCGAGGCGGCCCTGGCCGAGGTCTTCGCGCGCGTGCTGGAGCGGCCGGAGGTCGGGATCCACGACGACTTCTTCGGGCTGGGAGGGCACTCGATCCTCGCCATCCGCCTGGCGGCGGGAGCCCGCGACGCCCTGGGGATCGAGCTGCCCCTGCGCGCGGTCTTCGAGCACCCCACCGTGGCCGGCCTCGCCGCCTGGCTCAGCGAGCCGACGACCGATAGCGACCGGCTCCGGGCGCCGCGGCTCGGGCCCGCCGCGGGGGAGGGCCGGGCCGCCGGCCTGCCCCTGTCGTTCGGCCAGGAGCGGCTCTGGTTCCTCCACCGGATGGACCCGGACGACCCGTCCTACACCATGGCCGGGGCCGTGCGCCTGGTCGGCGGTCTCGACCTTCCGGTCCTCGACCGGGCGCTCTCGGCGGTCACCGCCCGGCACGAGACGTTGCGCTCGCGGTTCTCCGAGGAGCAAGGCCGGCCGGTCCAGCGGATCGACGACCACCTCCGGGTCCCGCCGCGGGTGGTCGACCTCCGCCGGCTGCCGGAGCCGCTGCGTGGCGCGGAGCGGACCCGGGCCCTGGCGTGGGCCCTGGACCAGTCGTTCGACCTCGCCACCGGTCCCCTCGTCCGGTGCTTCGTGGTCCGCGAAGACGAGGGGGTCGACGTCCTCCTCGTCACCCTGCACCACGTCATCGCGGACGGCTGGTCGGTCGGTCTCCTGGTGAGGGACCTCTGCGCGCTCTACTCGGAGGCGCTCGACGGCACGCCGGCCGACCTGCCGAAGCTGGTGGTGCAGTACTCCGACCACGCGGCCTGGCAACGCCGGAACCTGTCGGGGGCGCGCCTCGAGCGCGAGCTCGCGCACTGGCGCCGGGTCCTGGACTCGCCGCCGGTGCTCGAGCTGCCCACCGATCGGCCGCGGCCCGTGCGGCGCAGCGGCCGGGGCGGTCGGGTCGACCTCGCCCTCGACGACGCCCTGGTGGGCGAGCTCGACCGGCTGGGAGCCGAGCTCGGGGCCACCCGGTTCATGGTCCTGACGGCAGCCTACGCCGCGCTCCTCGCCCGCTTGAGCGGCCAGCGGGACCTCACCGTCGGCTCGCCCGTGGCCAACCGGTCGGTGACCGAGATCGAGCCGCTCGTCGGTTTCTTCGCCAACACCGTGGTGCTGCGCGCCGATCTCTCCGGCGAGCCGTCGTTCGCCGAGCTCGTGGGTCGCGTCCGGCCGGCGGTCCTCGACGCCCTGGCTCACTCCGAGACGCCGTTCGCGCGGCTGGTCGAGGAGCTCCTTCCCGACCGCCGGATGGCGGTGCCCCCCCTCTTCCAGGCGTTCTTCGTGCTGCAGGGCACGCCGCTCGCGGCTCCGGCCTTTCGAGGCCTCGAGTCCGAGCCGCTGGAGCTCGAGCGACGGACCGCGCGCTGGGACCTGCTTCTCGAGGCGCTGGAGGTGGACGCGGGACTCCGCCTCGGCCTGGAGTACGACGGCGACCTGTTCGATCGCACCACCGCCTCCCGCACGCTCCGCCAGCTCGGAGCGTTGCTTCTCGGGGCGGCCGCCACGCCCGGGCTCGCTCTCGGCGCGCTGCCCCTCGCGACCCGCGCGGAGCGGCACCAGACGGTCGTCGAGTGGGGGGTGCCGCAGCGCGAGATCCTCCCTCGGCGCCCCGTCGAGCTCCTTCACGAGCTGGTCCGGGCGTCCGCCGAGAGCCGACCCGACGCCGTCGCGCTGGAAGGACCCGGTGGGACCCTGACGTACGACGGCCTCCTGGCCCGGGGGCGCCGCCTGGCCTGCCATCTGACGGCGGACGGGGTCGGCCCGGAGGTGCCCGTGGGCGTCTACCTGGAGCGCTCGGCCGACGTGGTGGTCTCCCTGGTGGCGATCCTCGAGGCGGGCGGCGTCTACCTGCCCCTCGATCCCGCGTACCCGGAGGAACGGATCGCGTTCATGGTGCGCGACGTGGGCCCGCGGCTGGTGATCACGCGGAGCGGGCTGGCCGGCCGGCTGTCGGGATCGCTCGACGCTCTCGAGGCGCCGCCGGAGGTGCTGGAGATCGACGCCCTCCGGCTCCCGGCTCCCGCCCCTGCGCGCCGGGTGGCCCAGGTGGTTCCGTCGAACGCCGCCTACCTGATCTTCACCTCGGGTTCCACCGGCCGGCCGAAGGGGGTCGTGGTGCCGCACCGGCCCGCGGCCCGGCTGCTGGTGTCGGCCGCCCGGGCGCTTGCCCTGGGCGCCGAGGATGGAACGCTGATGTTCACCTCGCCGAGCTTCGACGTGTCGATCGAGGAGATGCTCTCCACGCTGGCGACCGGCGGACGGCTCGTGGTCTGGGACGACCGGCCGTTCTCGGGCGCCGAGCTCAGCCGCCGGATGGTGGCGGGCCGGGTCACGGTGGCCAACCTGCCGACGGCGGCGTGGTCCCAGTGGATCCGCGAGGTGGCCGCCGCGCCCGAGGATCTGGCCGGGCACACCCTGCGCCTGGTGATCGCCGGCGGCGAGCCGATGCCGCCGGAGACAGCTCGGAACGCCTTGCAGCTGCTCGGCCCGGCGACCGTGCTGTTCAACGGATACGGGCCGACCGAGACCGTGATCAGCGCCACGTTCGAGCCGGTCGCGGCGGCGGACGTGGCCCGCGGCCGGGCGCCGATCGGACGCCGGGTGGCGGAGGAGCACCTCTACGTCGTCGACCGGGAGCTCCGGCCGGTTCCGGTGGGCGTGGTGGGCGAGCTCCTCATCGGTGGGCCGCGACCGGCGCGGGGCTATCTGCACCGGCCCGGGAAGACCGCCGAGAGCTTCGTTCCCAGCCCGTTCGGCGCGGGGCGGCTCTACCGCACGGGAGACCGGGTCCGCTGGCTTCCCGACGGCCGCCTGGAGCACGTCGGCCGGCGCGACGGCCAGGTCAAGATTCGCGGCGTCCGCCTGGAGCTGGGCGAGGTCGAGACCGCCCTCGGGCGGTTGCCGGGAGTCGGGGAGGCCGCGGTCGTGGCGGTCGGGGAGGGAAGCGGGCGGCGGCTGGTGGCGTTCGTGGTCCCGCAGGGGACGATGCCCGAGGCCGACGAGCTGCGCGCGCGGCTCTCCCGGTCGCTGCCCGCGGCGCTGGTTCCCGCCGACCTGCGGGTGCTCCCCGGCCTGCCCAGGACCGCGGCGGGCAAGCTGGATCGCGACCGGCTCGGCGCCCGGGCCCAAGAGACGTCCTCGGAAGACGTCGCCGGCGACGCACCCCGCACGGCGTCCGAGGCGCTGGTCGCCCGCGTCTTCGCCGAGGTTCTCGAGCTCGACTCGGTGGGCCGGAACGACGACTTCTTCGCCCTGGGAGGGCACTCATTGCTCGCCACCCAGGTGATCTCGAGGCTCCGATCGGCGGCGGGCGCCGAGGTGCCGATCCGTCGTCTGTTCGAGAAACCCACGGTCCGCGAGGTGGCAGTCCTGCTCGACCAGGTCGTGAGGCCGGAGAGGGGGGCCGACGCGAGCTCCGGGCCGGCGGTCCGCGCGGCCGCGAGGGCGGTCCGAGAGGAGGAAGGACGGCGGCTGTCCTTCGCCCAGGAGCGCCTCTGGTTCCTCGACAGGTTCACCTCGGGAGGCCCGCTCTACAACGTCCCGGGCGCGGCCTGGATCCGCGGGGACCTCGACGAGCGGGCGCTGGAGCTGGCCTTGAACGAGATCGTCTGCCGCCACGGGGCCCTGCGGACGATCTTCGTGGAGGCCGAACAGGGCCCGCTGCAGGTGGTCGAGCCGCCGAGGGCAACGCCCCTCGCGCGGGTCGACCTGACCGGCCTGCCGGAGGCCCGGCGGGCCTCGTGCGCCCGCGAGCTCGCCCTCCGGGAGGCGCGGGTCTCGTTCGACCTCGAGCGGGGTCCGCTGCTGCGCAGCCGGCTCGTCCGGCTCGGACCGCGGCTGCGCCTCCTCGTCGTCGTCATGCACCACGTGGTCTCGGACGGCTGGTCGGTCGCCATCTTCCTGCGCGAGCTGGGCGCGCTCTACGCGGCGCGGGTCGAGGGCCGGCCGTCGCCCCTCCCACCCCTCGAGATCCAGTACACGGAGTTCGCCGCCTGGCAGCGCGACCACCTGCGGGGCGAAGAGCTCGATCGCTTGCTCGCGTACTGGCGCGGCGCCCTGGAGGGCTTGCACCCCCTCGAGCTGCCGACCGACCGGCCGCGCCGACCGGACCCCACGTTCGCCGGCGACCAGGTCGAGGTACGGCTGGGAACCGAGACGTCGGAGGCGGTGGTCGAGCTGGCCCGAAGCCGGGGGTGCACGGCGTTCATGGTGGTCCTCGCCGCGTTCCAGGCCGTGCTCGGGCGGTGGAGCGGCCAGGAGGACGTGGCGGTGGGCTCGCCGATCGCCAACCGGAACCGCCTCGAGATCGAGCCCCTGATCGGCTTCTTCGTCAACACGCTGGTGCTCCGGGCCGACCTCTCCGGAGATCCCGGCTTCGGCGACCTGCTCGCCCAGACCCGCCGCCGGAGCCTGGAGGCCTACGCCCATCAGGATCTGCCGTTCGAGCTGCTGGTCCAGGAGGTGGCTCCCGAGCGGGACCCGAGCCGGCCGCCCCTCTTCCAGGTCATGTGCGCGCTCCAGAACGACCCGCCCCCCTACGAGCTCCCCGGGGTCGAGCTCGTGCCCGAGGAGATTCCGAGCGGGCTGGCGAAGTTCGACCTCTCGGCGGTCTTCCACCGGATCGACGACGAGCTGGCGGCGGTGATCGAGTACGGCACCGAGCTCTTCGACCGGACGACGGTTCGGCGCCTGGGCGGGCATCTGGCGCGGCTGATCGCGGAGGCCTGCCGCCACCCCGAGCGGCCGCTCTCCGAGCTGGTGACCATGGCGCCGTGGGAGCGGCACCAGGTGCTGACGGAGTGGGGCTCGGCCGCGCCCGGGCGCCGGCTGGTCCTCGACCGAAGTCTCCGGCCGGTCCCCTTGGGGGTGGTCGGCGAGCTGGCGGTGGGCGGAGAGGAGCTCCCTCGGGAGGACCTCGGATCGGCTGCCCGGACCGCCGGGGGCCTCGTGCCCGATCCCCTGGCGGGGGAGGGAAGGAGCCGCGCGGGCGCGCGGCTCCGCCTCACG
Source organism: uncultured Thermoanaerobaculia bacterium (assembly GCA_964539125.1). Lineage (GTDB taxonomy): Bacteria > Acidobacteriota > Thermoanaerobaculia > Multivoradales > DATKCC01 > CAVUBL01. Next base: position 7,597 of record CAZIIB010000069.1, read on the forward strand.
GGCGACCGGGTGCGCTGGCTCTCCGACGGCCGGCTGGCGAGCCCGCTCCGGGCGGAGGCACACGTCGAGGGCGCGGCCCTGGAGCCCGGCGAGGCCGAGGCACCGCAGCGCCCGCCGCGGACGGCGGACGAGACTCTGGTGCGGCGGATCTTCGCGGAGGTCCTGGGCCGCGAGGCCGGGGAGGTGGCCGTGCGCGCCGACTTCTTCGAGCTGGGCGGTCATTCGCTCCTGGCGACGCAGGTGGTCTCCCGGCTGCGCGTCGCCACCGGCGTCGAGCTCCCGGTCCGGCGGCTCTTCGAGACCCCGACGGTGGAAGGGCTGGCCCGCGCCCTCGGGGAGGCGCGGGCGGTGGGGGCGCGGGACGCCGGCTCGAGCGAGGCGGCCGGCCCCGAGCCGGCGGCGGCCGACGAGCTCCAACCCCTCTCCTTCGCCCAGGAGCGCCTCTGGTTCCTCGACCGCTACACGGGAGGCGGCGCCCTCTACAACCTGCCCGGAGCCGCCTGGCTCGATGGGAACCTCGAGCGCCGGGCACTGGGGCTCGCCCTCGCCGAGATCGTCCGGCGCCACGACTCGCTGCGCACCACCTTCGTCGAGGGGGACGACGGCCCGATGCAGCGGGTGGCGCCCGCGGCCGCGATCGCCCTCGCTCACGTGGACCTGGGGGGCCTCCCGGCCGACCGGCGCTCCGGGCACGCCCTCGAGCTGGCGCGCCGGGCCGCCCGCCGGCCGTTCGACCTCGCTCGCGGGCCTCTGATCCGGAGCTGCTTGATTCGCGTCGAGCCGCAGCGGCACCTCTTGATGGTCTCCATGCACCACGTGATCTCCGACGGCTGGTCGGTGGGGGTCTTCCTCCGGGAGCTCGGGACCCTCTACGCCGCCCGCGTCGAGGGGCGGCCGTCGCCCCTGCCGGAGCTGTCGTACCAGTACGGAGAGTTCGCCCGCTGGGAGCGCCGGACCCTGACCGGCCGGGAGCTCGAGGAGCTGCTCGCCTACTGGCGCCGAGCCCTCGCCGGCCTCCGGCCCCTCGAGCTGCCCACCGACCGGCCGCGACCCCGGCGGGTGAGCTCTTCCGGAGACCGGGTCAGCCTGGCCCTCGAGCCGGCGCTGTTGACCGACGTGGGCGAGCTCGCGCGGCGCCACACGGCGACTCCGTTCATGATCCTGTTGGCCGCCTTCCATACCCTGCTCTTCCGGGTGACCGGCCAGGACGAGGTGGTGGTCGGGTCGCCGGTGGCCAACCGCGGCCGCCCGGAGATCGAGCCTCTGATCGGCTTCTTCGTCAACACCCTGGTCCTGCGCGGGGACCTCTCCGGAGAGCCCACCTTCGAGGAGGTGGTGGAGCGAACGCGCCGAACCGTCGGGGACGCCCTGGGCCACCAGGCCCTCCCCTTCGAGCGCCTGGTGGAGGAGCTGGCGCCCGAACGCGACAACAGCCGCACGCCGCTGTTCCAGGTGATGATGGCGCTCCAGGGCTCGCTCCCTCCCCTCGAGCTGCCCGGGGTCGAGCTGGTCCCGGTGAGCCTCTCGCTGGGGATCGCCAAGTTCGACCTGACGGTCGTCTTCCAGCCGTCCGACGAGGGAATGAGCGTCTCCCTCGAATACGGCACCGCCCTCTTCGACCGGGAGACCGTCGAGCGCTTCGGTGAGCGCCTCCTCCGGCTCCTGGCGGCCGCGGTCGCCGAGCCCGGCCGGCCGGTCGCCGAGCTGCCGGTGCTGACCGAGCTCGAGCGCGGCCAGGTGCTGGGAGAGTGGCTGGGCCCGGTCACCGCCTACCCGCGCGATCGCTCGGTCGCCGAGCTCTTCCACGAGGTCGTGGATCGCCGGCCGGAGGCGGTCGCCCTGGACTTCCCGGCCGAGACGATCACCTACGGGGCGCTCGCGAAGAGGGCCGGGCGGGTGGCCGCGAAGCTCCGGCACGCGGGCGTGCGCCCGGGCGACGCCGTGGGGCTCTGCTTCGAGCGCTCGGCCGAGCAGGTGGTCTCGCTGCTCGCCACCGTCGAGGCCGGCGCCGTCTACGTTCCCCTCGACCCCTCCTACCCGGCCGAGCGGCTGGCCTTCATGGTCGAGGACTCCGGGTTGCGGGTGATCCTCGCCGGTGGCGGGGCCGAGCGCGCGCTGCCGGAGCCCCTGCCGCCGGCGGTCGAGGTCCTCCGGCCCGAGCACGGTCCGGTGCGGGAAGCGGCGCCCTTCCTCCCGGCGGCTTGGGACGCCCCGGAGCGGCCGTTCGCCCTCTACTACACCTCGGGCTCGACCGGCCGCCCCAAGGGAGTGCCGGCCCCGCAGCGAGGCGTGGTGCGGCTGGTCCGCGACACCGACTACCTGCGCCTCGGCCCGGCCGATCGGGTGTTCCACCTGTCCAACAGCGCCTTCGACGCCGCGACCTTCGAGATCTGGGGAGCGCTGCTCAACGGCGCGACGGTCGTGGCGATCGATCGCGACACGGCGATCGAGCCCGCTCTCTTCGGCGCCGAGATCGCGCGGCGGCGTCCGGGGGTCCTGTTCCTGACCACCGCCCTGTTCAACCAGATGGCGCGGGAGCCGGCCTCCGGCCTGGGACGGCTGCGGGCCCTGCTGTTCGGCGGCGAGGCGGCGGATCGGTCGGCGGTCCAGGCCCTGCTCCGGTCCGGGGCACCGGAGACCCTGCTCAACGTCTACGGCCCGACCGAGAACACCACCTTCTCGACCTGGTACCCGATCGAGGCCGAGGAGATGCTCGAGGAGAGCGCGACCACCGTGCCCATCGGCGGGGCGATCGCCAACACCACCGTGGTGGTGGTCGACCGGGCGCTCCGGGCGGTGCCGCCGGGAGTGGCCGGAGAGCTGCTGGTCGGTGGCGACGGCCTGTCGCCCGGTTACCACGGGCGCCTGGGCCTCACCGCGGAGCGCTTCGTCCCGGACCCCTGCGC
>CAZIIB010000070.1:0-7894 GCA_964539125.1 uncultured Thermoanaerobaculia bacterium
ACCAGCTTCTTCAGGTCCCCCGGACCGATCTTGGCCGCTCAGCCGCCGGAGGTGGCGCAGGCGGTGAGGCGGAACTTCTTGCGAAACAGTGACATGGTGGGGGAGTCTATCGCGAGCCCGGCGGGGCCAGAACCGGCCGCGCCGGTCTCGTGGGAGGGCTGTCCCTCTCCCGGGCCCGCCCGCCGGGCGCGCCGCCTGGGAGCGGAGGCGCTCTCGAGGCCGACGACGCGAGCCGATCTGTCCCGGTGGGCGGCGCGGCGTACACCAGGCTAGGCGGGCACCACCTTCCGGATCCACACGCCATCTCACGTCACGGAGAGACTTCATGAGACGGACCACTGCGGGTGTCTTGCTACTGCTCCTCCTCGCCGCCGGCGCCTGGCTCGCCGTCGCGCTCTTCCGGGCGCCTGCGCCCGTCGACGCCTCCGCGCCGCCGGGCGAGTTCTCGGCAGGCCGCGCCCTCGAGCACGTGCGGGCCATCGCCGGCTCGCCGCGACCCATGGGGAGCGCCCGGCACGAAGCGGTGCGCGCCTATCTGCTCGCGCAGCTCCAGGGGATGGGGCTCGATCCCGAGGTGCAGACGGCGACCGGCCGATCGCGCTCCGGTCACACCCTCGGCCTGGTGAAGAACGTGGTGGTCCGCCTGTCCGGCGCGGCCGGCGAGGGACAGGGGGCTGTCCTCATGGCGGCACACTACGACTCGGTGCCCTCGGGGCCGGGCGCCAGCGACGACGGCGCCGGAGTGGCGGTCCTGCTCGAGACTCTGCGCGCCCTCCAGGCGGGGCCGCCCGTCGACCGCGACGTCATCGCCCTGTTCTCCGACGGCGAGGAGCGGGGCCTGCTGGGCGCCGACGCGTTCGCGCACGGCCACCCCTGGGCGGGGGACGTGGGCGTGGTGCTGAACTTCGAGGCCCGCGGCACCCGCGGACCGGGCCTGATGTTCGAGACCGGCCCGGGAAACCGATGGCTGATCCAGCGCTTCGCCGCTGCCGCTCCCTACCCGGCCGCGGCCTCGTACTCCTACGAGGTCTACCGGCGCCTGCCCAACGACACCGACTTCACCGTCTTCCGCCAGCACGGTCTGGGCGGGCTCAACTTCGCCTTCATCCACGGAGCGGTCGGGTACCACACGGAGATGGACTCCCTGGACCACCTCGATCCGGGCTCGCTCCAACAGCTCGGATCGGACGCCCTGGCGATGGTCCGGGTCTTCGGCGAGGCGCGGGAGCTGCGGCCGGGCTCCGGGCAGCCCATGGGAGACGCCGTCTACTTCAATCCCCTGGGCTGGAGCTTCGTCTGGTACCCGTCGTCCTGGGTCCTGCCCCTGCTGATCGTGCTCGAGCTCGCCGGACTCGTCCTCCTGGGGTGGGTCCTGGCGCGTCGTCGGCTGGGCGCGGGCGCCCTGGCGGCGGGGTTCCTCGTCCAGATCGTGCTCGTCGCCGTGCTGTTCGTCGTCGGCCGGGTCGGCGGCGCGTTGCTCTTCCGCCTCCCGTACGACTTCCGGATCTGGGGTGACGGGAGCAGCCTGGCCTGGACCCTCTTCGGTCTGGTGGTCGTCGCCGTCGGCCTCGAGGTCGCCCTCTTCCGGCTCGCGCGCCGCAAGGTCTCCGCGGAGGGTCTCGCGGCGGGCGGTCTCCTCCTCTGGCTGCTGGTCACCGCCGCCGTCTCCCTGGTCGCGCCCGGTGCGAGCTACCTGTTCATGATTCCCCTGGTGTTCCAGCTCGTCGCGCTGGCGGTCGTCTTCGGGGGCCGGAGACCCCGGGAGCCGGCCGAGGCGCAGCGGGAGGCTCCGGTGGGACTGACGGCGTTGGTGCTCCTGGCCCTCTCCGGTCTGGTCGCCGCCGTGATCTGGGCGCCCACCCTGTCCATCGTCGGCGTCGGCCTGCGTTTCGGCTCGGCGGCGATCCTGACCGCGTTCGCCGCCCTCGTCCTGGCTCTGCTCGCCCCCCAGCTCGAGCTCGCCTCGGGTCTGCGCCCCGGATGGCTGGTCGCCACGGCGCTCCTGATCCTGGGCATGGGGCTGGTGCTGGCGGTGCGGCTCTCCTCCGGCTTCGGCCCCGAGAGCCCGCGGCCGGACGGGGTGATGTACACGCTGGACCTGGACCGGGGCGAGGCCCGCTGGGCGTCGGTCCTGACCCCGGATCCCTGGGCGCGGAAGGTCCTCCCCGAGAAGCCCGAGCGTGTGTCCCTCGAGGCCTTCCTCGGGGTCGACCGTCAGGCACCGAGCGGCCCGGCGCGGGTTCTCGACCTTCCCGCGGCTCGGGTCGAGCCCCTGGCCGGCGCCGACGGCTCGTTCCGGTTCCGGGTCGTGCCCCCCGAGGGCGCCGAGCTGGTGCGGCTTCTCTTCCCGTCGGGTGCCGCGGCGGTGCGCAAGGTCGTCGTCGACGGCCGGGAGACCGCGGCTCCCGGGGACGGCCCCCTGGCGGTAACCTACATGGCGCCTCCCGCCGAGGGAGTGGAGGTCGAGGTGGAGCCATCCGCTCCCGGCCCCTTGCAGCTCGCGGTCGTCGCCGAACGGGACGGGCTCCCGTCGGTCGAAGACGGCGGACCCGGGCCGCGTCCGCCGGCGACCATGCGAACCAGCCTGCTGGTCGACGCCGACAGCACGCTGGTGCGCAAGAGCTTCACGCTCCAGCCGGGCGCTGCGTCCGCCCCCGAGGGAGAGGCCGCCGGCGAGGGCGGGGTCTGACCCGGCCCTCCTGGCGTGGGCACCCAGGAGTTGCGGTAGACTGGCGGTCCGTCCGGCGGGGAGGCTCCCGCCGGCGCCCACCGGTGACCAACCCGGCGCTCCCGCCGCCACACCCCGGAGAGACGAACGATGAGCGACCGCCTGACCCGCAAGGAGATGAAGCGTCAGGACACCTTCCAAGATTTCATGGGGAGGGCCCTGGACTTCGTCCAGATCTACCGCAAGCAGCTCGTCGCGGGCGTCGTGATCCTGGTGCTGCTGGTCGCGGGGCTCATCGGCTGGCTGTTCTACGAGCGCGGCCAGGAGGCCGACGCCCAGGCCCTCCTCGCCGACGCCATCGAAGCGTACGGCGCGCCGGTCAAGGGAGACTCCAGCGAGGCCGAGCAGGCCAAGAAGAGCGGTGACCAGCTCTCCTTCCCGACGGCGGAGGCCCGCGAGGCGCGCGCGAAAGAGCTCTTCGAGTCGGTCCGCGATCGCTACGGCCTGAGCGAGGCCGCGGACGTGGCCGAGGTCTACCTGGGCGAGATCGCCGCCCGCCACGGCGAGACGGACACGGCCCGGAAACTGTGGAGCGACTTCGTGGACGAGCACCCGGACCACATGCTGACCACCCAGGTGCGCTTGAACCTGTACAGCCTCGACCGGGCTGCGGGCAAGGGCGAGGAGGTGGCCAAGGAGCTCCAGAAGCTCCTCGACCGCGAGGAGCGGCCCATGCCCGAGGACGTGATCCTCTACGAGCTGGCCGTGACGCTCGAGTCGCTGGGTCGCAAGCAGGAGGCCGACCAGCACTATCGGCGGCTGATCACCGAGTTCAGCGAGTCCCCCTACGCCCAGCTCGCCCGCCAGAAGACCGGCGCGACGAGCCCGACGAGCTTCCCGGGCCTGCCTTCCTAGCGAATCGAGATCCCGCGGGCCCGAGCCGTCAGGGCAGCGGCTGCCAGGCGATGGTGGCGGGCTCGGCCGCGGCGCCTCGGATCACCGTCACCCCGTCGCGTCCGGCGCCCAGCACGGCCGGCGGCTCGCCGGCCGGGGTGCCGGTGACCACCGCCCGAGCCCGGATCCGCGCGCTCCGGTCGAGGTCCAGCACGGTCCAGTCGCCCGCCCGGGCGTCGCGATAGGTGAGGAGGAGGCCGCTTCCCCCCGGGGTCAGGAACGGGTAGAGCGAGCCAGGAGGCCCGGCGGGCTCGGGGCGGCTCCAGCCGTCGGCTCCGAGGCGCGAGGTGACCAGCCGGTACTCGCCGTCCTGGTAGCGGCTCCAGGCGACCAGGGCGCCGTCTCCCAGCGGTGCGACGGCCGGAGTGATGTCCGGGACCCGATTGTCGTCGCCCAGCCGCTGCGCCGTGCTCCAGCGGCCGTTCTCCCTCGAGCTCCAGTAGATCTCGTCGTCCTGGCCGTCGAAGGCGCTCCAGACCAGGAGCGCCGAGCCGTCGGAGAGGACCGTGCCTTGCAGCGCGAGCTGGCTTCCGGGCGCGGGACCGGCGACGACCTCGGAGGCGCTCCATTCGCTTCCGTCCCAGGACGCGAAGCGCACGCCGAGCTGCCGGAGGCCGGGGCCCGCGAGCCAGGCGAGGCCGAGGAGACGTCCTTCCGAGGCGAGGGGCACGGGCGAGGCCGCGAGGTCGCCGTCCGCGGAGGGTGCCGCGACCCGCTCGGCGTTCGCGCCCGCGCCGCGGAACAGGAGCAGGGTCGAGCCGCCGCGGACGCCGGCCGCGATCCACTCGCCTCCGGCGAGCGGGGTGAGGGCGGAGACCGCGACCTGCCCCGGGAGCGGCGCCTGAAACGAGCTCCCGTCGAGGGTCTCGACGCGCAGCGCGCCGCGGCCGGTCACCAGGGTCGGGGCACCGCTTCCCGGGAGTCCCGCGCAGAGAACCGGGAGGGCGACCAGGAACGCCGCAGTCAGGAGGAAGGTCCTCCACAACCTCCGAGCGAGGCGACGGCTGGACGTCTCGGGCCTGCAGGTGGCTCTGGTCGCGGTCGGGCGCACGGCGGATCGAAGGTGCGGGGCTCAGCGGAGGCGGGGGCTCGGGCGCCCCAAGCGCACCGCATCCTACGAGGCGGCGAGGCGGGTGTCAATTTACCCGGAGGCCATTTATCATGGCTTTCATGCGCGCCGCGATCCTCGCCGTCGGCTCCGAGCTCCTCGGCTCCGACCGCCTCGACACCGACTCGCTTCTCCTCACCGAGGCCCTCGACCGGCACGGCGTGGAGCTGGCTCGCAAGGAGGTCGTGGGGGACGACCGGGCGGCGATCGCCGAGGCCGTGTCGCGGCTGACCGGAGGTCACGACCTCGTGATGGTGACCGGCGGGCTCGGTCCGACGACCGACGACGTCACCCGCGAGGCGGCGGCCGAGGCCCTGGGGCGGCGCCTTTCCCTGGACGAGTCGATCCTGGCGGAGATCGAACAGCGCTTCCGGGCGTTCGGTCGCGAGATGCCGGCGGTCAACCGGCGCCAGGCCATGGTGCCGGAGGGCGACACCGAGGTGATCCCGAACCCCCGAGGGTCGGCACCGGGGTTGCGACTGGCCACCGGTAGCGCGACTCTCTTCCTGTTTCCCGGCGTGCCGGCCGAGCTCGAGGGCATGATCGCCTCCCACCTGGTGCCGTGGCTTGCCGAGCGCTCGGGAGGTCGGCGCCGCGAGCGCGTCACGCTCAAGGTCGCCTCCCTCACCGAGAGCGAGGTGGAGGAGCGCATCGCGCCGGCCTACGACGAGATGGGAGCGGCGGCGATCTCGGTCCTCGCCGGGCGCGAAGGCGTGCTGGTGCGGGCCACCGCCTCCGGGCCGGAGGCCGAGCGCCGGCGGCGCCTGGCGTCCATGGAGGAGCGCCTGGCCGAGCTCCTGGGCGACGCGGTCTACACCCGGAGCGAGGACGAGAGCCTGGAAGCGGTCGTGGGGCACCTCCTCGCCGAGCGGGGCGAGACCCTGGTGACCGCCGAGTCGTGCACCGGAGGGCTGGTCGCCGGCCGGATCACGCGGGTAGCCGGATCGAGCGAGTACTTCCTGGGCGGAGCCGTGACCTACAGCAACCAGCTCAAGCAGGCGCTCCTCGGGGTTTCCCCGGCGCTCCTCGAGCGCCACGGCGCGGTGAGCGAGCCGGTCGCCCGGGCCATGGCGGCCGGGGCCCGGCGCGAGCTGGGGGCGGACTGGGCCGTCGCGGTCACCGGAATCGCGGGGCCGTCCGGGGGAACCGAGGAGAAGCCGGTGGGTACGGTGCACTTCGCCTGGGCCGGCCCGGACGGGGAGGTGAGCCACCGGCGACTACGCTTTCTCGGCTCGCGCAACCGGGTGCGCCACCTGGCGGGCCAGGTAGCGCTCGAGGGTCTGCGCCGGAGGCTTCTGCGGTGAGCGCGACGCGGAAGGAGCGCGACGGAGAAGCGGGCCTGCGTCTGTTCGTGGCGCTCGACCTGCCGGAAGGGCAACGCCGGGAGATCGCCCGGCGGGGCGCCGAGCTCGCCCGGAGCCTGCCCGCGGCTCGCTGGGTGCGGGCCGAGAACCTCCACCTGACGCTGAGCTTCCTGGGAGACACCGACCCGGGGCGGGTGGCCGCCCTCGCCGCGGCGATCGCCCCGGCCTTCGCCGCCTCGACGCCCTTTACCACCGAGGTCACCGGCGCCGGCACCTTTCCGCCGGGACGTCCGGCTCGCGTCGCGTGGGTCGGCCTTCGGGGCGGCGACGAGCTCTCCGCTCTGCAGCGGCGGGTGGCGACAGCCGCCGCCCAAGCGGTGGGCGCCGAGCCCGACGTCCGGCCCTTCCACCCCCACGTCACCCTGGCGCGCCCGCGCAGACCGTGGACACGGCACGCGGCGGAGACCTTCGCGGCCGCGTTCGACGATCCGGTGGGCGCGCCCTTCGCGGTCCGGGCGGGCGTCCTCTACAAGAGCGATCTGGGTCCGGGCGGATCCCGCTACACCGCCCTCGAGACCTTTCCTTTCGCAGGAGTCGCGCCGTGAGGCCGATCGGGATTCTGGGCGCCGGCTCCTGGGGGACCGCTCTCGCCGTCCACCTCGCCACCTTCGGCGGCCACACGGTGCGTCTCTGGGCGCGGCGGGAGGAGCTCGCCCGGCGTCTGCGCGAAGAGCGGGAGAACCGGGACTACCTGCCCGACGTGGAGCTGCCGGACGAGGTGAAGCCCGTCGCGGAGCTGGCGGCGATCGCCGAATGCGACCCGGTGCTGGTGGTGGTCCCGTCCCACGGCTTCCGCGAAGTGGTGGGACGGTTCCTGCGCGCCGCGCCAAGCGACCGTCGCCTGAGCCTGGTCTCCTCGACCAAGGGGATCGAGACCGAGACCATGGCCCGGATGAGCCAGGTGACGTTCGAAGAAGGCCTGGGAGCCGACCGGGAGGTGCGGTTCGCCGTGCTCTCCGGCCCCACCTTCGCCGCGGAGCTCGCGCGCGGTATGCCGAGCGCCGCCGTGATCGCCTCGGAGGACAGCGACCTGGCCTCGGAGCTGCGCGAGCGCCTCTCGACCCGGGGCCTGCGGCTCTACTCGTCCCCGGACGTGGTCGGGGTCGAGCTCGGAGGCACCGCCAAGAACGTCATCGCCATCGCGGCGGGAACGCTCACCGGCCTCGGCCTGGGGCACAACACGCTGGCGGCGCTGATCACCCGCGGCCTCCACGAGCTCACCCGGCTGGGGATCGCGTGCGGCGGTCAGGCCCGCACCTTCGCGGGCCTCGCCGGGCTGGGAGACCTGGTGCTCACCTGCACCGGCGGGCTGTCCCGCAACCGGCGCACCGGCATCGAGCTCGCCCGGGGCAAGACCCTGCGGACCATCCAGAGCGAGACCCACATGGTGGCCGAGGGCATTCTCAACTCGCTGTCCATCTCCCGCCTGGCCCGGGAGCGCGGCGTCGAGATGCCGATCACCGAGCAGATGGTCCAGGTGCTCTACCACGAGAAGAGCCCGCGCCACGCCCTGGAAGAGCTCATGACCCGCGAGCTCAAGGAAGAAGCCGAGCTGTAGCGACGGGGCGTTCCCTGGCGCTTCAGCGCCGGCGGGCCACGCGCACGAGGCCGACCGCACAGGCGAGCCAGACGGCCGCCCAGGCGAGGACCAGGTAGAGGTCGCGGGTGAGGTACCCGGGGACGGCCCGGGTCAGGGCCGGCACGGCGACCGCGAGGCCCCAGCTCGCGAGGGCCAGGCCCAGGAGCAGCAAGCTCACGAAGACGGCGCGCTTCATGGCGAGGAGGTCTCGACCTTCTGCG
>CAZIIB010000070.1:7904-10369 GCA_964539125.1 uncultured Thermoanaerobaculia bacterium
CGGGTTATCTTGTCCGGCTTCTTGCGCAGCAGCCGCGCCAGCCGGCGGCCGAGAACCCGCTGGAGGGCCAGCGGATCGCCGCCCGGCGCGCGGTCCACTGGCATCCACCCCCCGGCGATCATCCCGTGGCCGCCCCCCTTGCCCCGGCGACCGATCAGGCGCCGCATGAGGCCCCCGGCGTCCGCCCGCTGATTCGTGGTGCGAATCGAGAGGTAGATGCGGTCGTTGAAGAGGCCGGTGCACAGGGACCAGGTCTTGCCCTCCATCCGTAGCAGGAGATCGGCGATCTCGGGGACGATGTCCGGCTGATCGACCGTGCCGAGGTGACTGACCACCAGGGTATCGACGGTCTCCAGGTTCTCCAGTGCCTCGTGGAGGTTCCGAAAGTAAGAGAGGGGGAGCCGGGCGTTTTGAATCCGCGCCAGGGCGCGGCGGTCGGCCTCCGGAAGCATCCGGTCGTACACCGCCTTGTCCGCCTTGGAGTACTCGCGGCCGAACTCCTGGGTCTCGGAACGAATGGCGTAGACCACCGCCGTCGCCAGGGAGCGGGGCAGGGGCAGGCCGCTGACCTCCAGGTACTCGGCCAGGATCGTGGCGGTGGCACCGTAGACCGGCCGGATGTCGGCGAACGGCACCTCCTCGACCGGCTGGCGCTCGGGGTGATGGTCGAACACCAGGTCGGGGATCACTCCTTCGGCGAGCTGGTTGTTGCCGGTGAACGGCTGGGCGTCGACCAGGGCGAAGCGCCGGTAGCGCTTGAGGTTCAGATGCCGCAGGTGGCTGAACTTCACCCCCAGGACGCGGACCAGCTCCTGGTTCTCCGCCCGGCCGACGATGCCGGCGTAGGCCAGGGTGACCTTCTGCTGAAAGCCGTTGCGGAGGATCTTGCCGAGGATCGCCGCCGAGGCGATGGCGTCCGGGTCCGGGTTGTCGTGGGTGAGCACCATCCACCGCCCGGAGCGGTCTGGGTCCCGGACCAGCTTGGCCAGGGCGCCGTAGCGCGTGCGCGTCAGCTCTTCATGCGGCATGGGGGCCGATTCTACAGCGCGGCGCCGGGCGATCCATCTCTTGCCGGACTCCGTATCATCGGGGCGAAGGCCGCCGTCCGGCGGCTCCGCCCGCTCATCTCGCACTCCCCAGGAGACTCGCCATGATCCGCATCTCCGCCGTCGCCACCGCCTTCGCCGTGCTCCTTCCCGTCCTCGCCGCCCCCGCGGCTCGCGCGGCCGGCGCCACGCCGGCGACCGGCGCCTGGGACAGCGCGCTCGAGGCACACGGCCACGCCGGAGGCATGGACTACGCCGCGCTGGCCGCCGACCGCGGTGAGCTCGACGCGTTCCTCCGCAGCCTGTCAGCGGTCCGGCCGGCCGAGATGAGCAAGCAGGAGGCGCTGGCCTTCTGGATCAACGCATACAACGCCGTCGTCGTGCAGCACGTCCTCGAGCGCTATCCGAAGATCACGTCGGTCAAGGCCGTGAACGGCTTCTTCGACACGCTCACCTACCCGGTCGCCGGTCAGAAGATGACCCTCGACGCCATCGAATCCAAGGGACGAGAGCTGGGCGATCCCAGGATTCACTTCGCCGTCGTCTGCGCCTCGACGAGCTGTCCGGACCTGCGACCGGAGGCCTACACCGGGTCGGAGCTGGATGCGCAGCTCGACGACCAGGTGCGGAGCTTCCTCGAGAACGAGAGCAAGGGGCTGCGCTACGAGGCCAAGGGCAACACCGTCTGGCTGTCGTCGATCTTCAAGTGGTACGCGGGGGACTTCACCGGGGGCAGCACCGTGATCGCCTTCTTCGCCCGCGGCGCCGTGCTCGACTGGGTGATCGCCCACGCCCCGGGGCGGATCGCGGCGACCTTGAAGGCCGAGGACCCGTCCGTGAGCTATCTCGACTACGACTGGAGCCTCAACGACCGGCCGAAGTGAGGAGGCCGGAAGGGTAGGGGCCCGCGCGGCGGAGACGCGTCGGCTCCCGAGACTCGAGTGGTAGAGTTGGCGGGCCCCCGGGCGGCACCGGCTGCCCGCCCACCACACCCGGCCCCATGCATCCAGAGCTCTTCCACATCGGTACTTTCGTCATCAGCTCGTTCGGGCTGATGCTCGTCCTCTCGTTCGTCGCCTCCTACCTCCAGCTCCGCTGGGGCCTGCGATGGCTGCGAGTGGGCGACGAGGACGACGCCGCGGCCCTGGTCTTCGCGGCGGGCTTCTTCGGCATCGTCGGCGCCAAGATCTACTACGCCATCCTCTACGAGGATTGGCACCTTCTGTTCGACCGCTCGGGGCTGGTCTGGTACGGCGGCTTCGTCCTGGCCGTCCTGGCTCTGCTGTGGACCGTGCGCCGCCGTCGGCTCCCGCCCTGGCCGACGGCGGACACCATGGCTCTCGCCCTCGCCCTGGGCTACGCCATCGGACGGATCGGCTGCTTCCTGGTGGGCGACGACTACGGCGTGCCCTCCGTTCT
>CAZIIB010000071.1:0-7973 GCA_964539125.1 uncultured Thermoanaerobaculia bacterium
GCGAGCGGATGGGCGCCGCCCGCCAGCTCGTCGGCTTCACCGCCGCCTTCGGCATCTCCTCCACCCTCGCGCCTTATCTGCTCCAGCAGCGGCCCTACCTGCGCTTCATCCTGGTGGAGAGCGAGGGCAACCGCAGGGTCCCCAAGGCCCAGCCCGGCCAGCCGCCGCCCAAGAGTCAGTACGAGATCTTCCAGGAGATCGAGGCGGTGCGCAACAATCGGGTGGCCAAGGGGGCCATCCTCGCCGGCAAGAAAGCCCCCGACGACCAGGCGGTGGGCGGGGCGCTCCACCGCTGGCTCGAGGAGAAGCTCACCGACCTCAACTTTCACGTCCGGTACCTGCACACGAAGTACATGCTGCTCGACGCCCTGACCGACGATCCGATCGTCATCTCGGGCTCGGCCAACTTCAGCGCCGCCTCGACGACCAACAACGACGAAAACATGGTGATCGTGCGCGGCGACACCGATCTCGCCGACATGTACCTCGGCGAGTTCATGCGGCTGTTCGACCACTTCTACTTCCGCGACGTGGCGAGCCGCTACGCCGCCCAGCAGATGGGCGAGACGCCCAAGTGGAGCCCGTACCTCGCACCCGACGACTCCTGGACCGACCCCTGGTTCGAAGCCGGATCGGAGAAGTTCCTGGAGCGCAAGCTCCTGGCGTGAGGCTCCGGGCGACGCCTATCGCTCGGTCCACCCCTCCTCGGGGTCGACGCCGAGGCCGTCGGCCAGGCGGGTGTAGTAGTTGAAGAGGGCGGTCACCTGGGCGATGTCGTGGATCGCCACGTCGTCGAAGCCATGGGCGCGGAGCGTCGCCACGTCGCCCTCGCTCATCGCGGACGGTTCCCGGGTGAGCCGGGTGGCGAAGTCGAGCATCGCCCGGTCCGCGGGGGAGAGCTCCGCCTCGCGATAGTCCGTCTTCACCGCCCGGACCAGCTCCTCGCCTTCCTGTCGATCCGCGACCTCGGCCCGGAGGTCGTCCGCGTGGGCCTCGGTTCAGTAGAAGCAGTCGTTGGCGTGGGAGACGGCGGTGGCGATCATCTCTCGCTGCGCGCGGGAGAGCGGGCTCCGCTCCGAGCACATGACCTCCAGGTAGAGCGCGGTCGAAGCCTCGAGCACCTCCGGTCGCACGCTCTGGCAGCGGAGGATGCCGAAGACCTTGCCGGCCCGGCGGGCCGCCCGGCCGTAGAGCTCCCGCAGGAGGCCGGTCGCCTTCGCGGGCTCGATGGTTCGGATCCAGGTCACGGAGGCCTACCTTGCCACATCCTCGGATCGCCGGTCACGTCCCCGGGCTTGACTCATCGTCAAGATATATATAATCTCATACCTATGACGGACGAACGCGGCGGCCCCGACGAGGTCCTCGACGAGAAGAGCTTCCACATGATGGTGGCCCTGGCTCCCGGCCCCATGCACGGCTACGCCATCCGGCAGGAGGTGGAGAAGCGGACGGAGGGCGCGGTCCGGCTCTGGCCGGCCACCCTCTACGGCCTCCTCTCGGAGCTCGCGGAGCGGCACCTGATCGAGCCCGCGGAGAGCCCCGGCGGCCCGGACGACGATCCGCGCCGCCGCTACTACGCCCTCACCGCGGTGGGGCGCCGAGCGTTGGTGGCGGAGGCGACGCGCCTCGAGGGCCTCGCCCGTCTCGCCCGGCTGAAGCTCTCGCTGGGGGAGGCCGGCTCGTGAGCGCGCCCCGTCGGTCCCGCTCGGTGCGCCTGGCCGCGGCGCTCTACCGGCGCTCCGCGTCGATCCTGCCGCGGGACTTCCGCGCGGCCTACCTGGACGAGCTGGTCGAGTGCTTCGAGCGGATCGCGGCGGAGGGCCGCGCCCGGAGCCGCCTGACGGTGGCGAGCGTGACGCTACGATCCGTCCTCGACCTCTTCACCCGGGCGCCGAAGCAGCACCTGGCGGCGGCGCGCGCGGGCGTCCTCGCCCCGACCGGCGGCTGGGCCGGCACCTGGGAGGACCTGCGCCACGCCGCCCGGCGCCTCCGCCGCCGGCCGTCGTTCACCCTCGCCTCGGTCGTCACCCTCGCTCTCGGCATCGCCGCGGCGACCTCGGTCTTCACCCTGGTCGACGGAGTGGTGCTCTCTCCGCTGCCCTACGCCCAGCCCGACCGGATCGTTCAGGTCGACTACGGCGCCACCGGCCTCGGCATTCCCCGGGGCCTGGGCGTCACCACCGGGGTCTACCGCTTCTACGAGGAGCACCTCCGGTCCGCCGCCCTGGCCATGTACGACTCGCGCGACATGACGCTCACCGGCCGGGGCGAGCCGGTTCGGCTGAGGGGGACGCGGGCCACCCCCTCGCTGGCCGCGGTGCTCGGCGTCGCGCCGCGCCTCGGGCGCTGGTTCACCGAGGAGGAGGGGCGCTCGATGGAGGCGGCCGTCGCGGTGCTCTCGGACCGGCTCTGGCGCGAGCGCTTCGGCGCCGACCCCGCGGTCGTCGGCGAGAGCGCGGAGCTGGGCGGCCGGCCCTACCAGATCATCGGCGTCATGGGTCCGTCGTTCGCGTTCCCTTCTGACGAGACGGCGCTCTGGGTCCCGCGGGCGGTGCCGGCCACCGGCGTCGGCGGCTGGAACGAGCGGGCGGTGGCGCGCCTGGCGCCGGGCGCGGACCCGGCGGGCCTCCAGGCCGAGATGACCTCCCTGGTACCGCTCCTGCGCTCGACGGCGGACGAACCGGGAAAGATGGGCTCCTACCTCGACGACGCGAAGGTCTTCCCGCGGATCGTGTCGCTCCGGGAGGAGGTCGTCGGGAAGGTCCGCTCGACCCTCTGGATCCTCCTCGGCACCGTCGGTCTGGTGCTGGCGATCGCCATCGCCAACGTGGCGAACCTGTTTCTGGTGCGCTCTGAGGAAGCGGGCCGCGAGACGGCGGTGCGCACCGCCCTGGGCGCCGGCAGCGCCCGGGTGATCCGCGGCTTCCTCGCCGAGAGCCTGCTGCTGGCGGTGGCGGCGGGGGGCCTCGGCGTGGCCGCGGCCGCGGCCGCCGTCCGGGTTCTCCGGGCCCAGGCGCCGGTGGACATCCCGCGGCTCTCCGAGGTTCGCCTCGACTCCGTCGCCCTTGCGGTGGCCGTGGGGATCACCCTGGCCGCCGCCCTGTTCCTGGGCCTCGCCGCGGCCCTGCGCCGGCGCGGAGCCCTGGCGGCGGAGCTCAAGTCCGGCGGCGGACGGGCGACCGGCGGGCGGCGGCTCCTCCGGGGCCGCAACGTCCTGGTGGCCGCGCAGGTGGCCCTCGCCCTGGTCCTGCTGATCGGGTCGGGGCTCCTGATCCGCACCTTCGAGCGGTTGCGCTCCGTCGACCTGGGCTTCTCCCAGCGCCAGGCCCTGGTCTTCGACGTCGGCCTGCCCGGGTCTCGCTACCCGGACCGCGGCGCCGCGAAGGCGTTCCACGACCGGCTGCTCGGGAAGCTCCGGGCGCTGCCCGGGGTCGAGTCGGCGGCGGCGATCGGTAGCTGCCTGCCGCTCTCGGGCAACATGTGCTGGGGCGAGACCCTGGAGGCCGAAGGGCTGCCCACGCCCGAAGGCCAGGTGCCGCCCGTGACCGGCGCGCGGGTCGCCACCACCGACTACTTCCGGACGCTGGGCATCCCGGTGCGGGGACGCACCTTCACCGCCGCCGACGAGACCGGCGCCGCGACCGGAGTCGTCCTCAGCGAGTCGGCGGCCCGCGCCTACTTCGGAGATCGCGAGCCCCTCGGCCGGCGGGTCCGCTTCGGCCGCGACGAGCCGTGGCACACCGTCGTGGGGATCGCCGGCGACGTGCGCGGGCGCCTCCAGAACGACGACTTCGAGCGCGTCATCTACCTCCCGCTGCTTCCCGAGACCGCCGACGGGCCGCCGCCGGACCGGATGATCTACGTCCTCGCGAGCTCCCTGCCGCCCACCGCCCTCGTGCCCGCGGTGCGCCGGACCCTGGCGGGGCTCGACCCCGAGCTGCCCCTGGCCGACGTCCGCACCCTGCGGAGCGTCGTCTCGGCCGCCACCGCGCCCACCGCCTTCGCCCTCCTGGTCATCGGGCTCGCGGCGCTCATCGCCCTGGTCCTGGGAGCCGTGGGGGTGTACGCGGTCATCGCCTACGCGGTCAGCCGCCGCACGGCCGAGATCGGCGTGCGCATGGCCCTGGGAGCCCACGCCGGCGACGTGGTGCGCATGGTTCTCCGCCAGGGAGGCTCGGTGGTCCTCGTCGGGGTGGCGATCGGGCTCGCCGGCGCCCTCGCCCTGACCCGCCTGATGGCCGGCATGCTGTTCGGGGTGAGCCCCGCCGACCCGGCGAGCTACGCGGCCCTCACCGGCGTGATGCTGGCGGTCGCCGGCCTGGCCCTCTGGCTCCCGGCCCGGCGGGCCTCTCGGGTCGAGCCTCTGGAGGCTTTGCGCAGCGACTGAGCCGACGGGCCAGGGGATGGTACGCTCGACGGGTCCCACCGAGCTCCTGTCCTCATGTCGTTCTGTCTCGCCCTCCTCACGACCGGCTGCCTTCTCCTCACCGCGCCGGCCGCCGCCTTCGCTGTCGACTCGCCCGCCACCCCCGGGCACGGTGCCGTACGGGACGCCCGGCCGGGTCGTGCCGCCAGCCACTCCGAGCGGCGCCGGCCGAACGTCTTCCTGATCGTCATCGACACGCTCCGTGCCGACCACCTCTCGGCCTACGGCTACGACAAGGCGACCTCGCCCCACATCGACGCCCTGGCGGCCCAGGGCACGCTCTACGAAGAGGCGATCTCGGCCGCTCCCTGGACGCTTCCGTCCCACGCTTCGCTCTTCACCGGGCTCTACGTGCGCGACCACCACACGAGCTCGGAGCACCCGAACCTCGATCCGAGCTACGACACCCTGGCGGAGCGGCTGGCGCGGGCCGGTTACCACACCGGCGGCTTCTCGAACAACGTCTGGACGAACCCGGACTCGGGGCTCGAGCAGGGCTTCCAGAGGTTCGAGGAGCTCTGGCGGCTCCAGAAGGTACGAAGCGACGGGATCTCGGTGGACGACCCGACCACCGACATGGGGGCCGCGAAGACCGACGACGACGTGCTCTCCTGGATCGACGGGCTGAAAGACGACAGGCCGTTCTTCGTCTTCATCAACTTCTTCGAGCCCCACCTGCCCTACCGTCCCACCAAACCGTTCGACGACGACTTCCTCCCCGCGGGCGCCTCCCCGGCGCTGGTGCGGCGGATGCGCTCGTTCTACTCGCCGCGGGAGTACGGCTACATCCTGAACGTGCCCTGGATGAAAGTGAGCGAGCGCGAGCTCGGGGTGCTGCGCGGCCTCTACGACGGCGAGATCGCCTACGTGGACTCGAAGATCGGCGAGCTGGTCGACGGCCTGCGCGCCCGCGGCCTGGCCGATGACACGGTGCTGGTGATCACATCGGACCACGGCGAGCACCTGGGCGAGAATCACATGCTGGGGCACAAGCTCTCGGTCTACGAGCCGCTGCTCCACGTGCCGCTGGTGCTGTGGGGGCCGGGTCGCATCCCGGCGGGACGGCGGATCGCGGGACAGGTCCAGAGCCTGGACCTCTTCGGCACGATCCTCGACCTGGCGGGGGTGGACCGGGGCGAGGCGCCGAAGCTGCCCCTCCAGGAGCCGGCCCCCGGCTACACCTTCTCCGAGCTCGCCTACCCGCAGATCTTTCTCGATGTCATCCACCGGCGGATCCCGGGGTGGGACGCCAGCCGCTTCGCCCGCGCCCTCACCACGGTGCGCGGCTCCCGCTACAAGCTCATCTCGGGCTCGGACGGCAGCCGGCAGCTCTACGACCTCCGGGCCGATCCCCACGAGACGAAGAACCTCGCCGCCTCCCGGCCCAAAGAGCTCGGCCGACTCGAGCGGGTCCTCGAAGAGTTCCAGCAGGGAAAGCGCTGAGTCTCCCCCGGAGCACAGTCCGGCGGTCCTCTTGACGGCTCGAAACGGATGTTTGATACTCGCGTTTCGGTCTGCGTTCGTCCGCCCGTCCCATGCCCTCCCAGATCCTCCAGCGCTCCCCCGACGACCCGCGGCAGGGGCCCGTCCGTGAGCGCCTGCTCGACGCCGCGGAGCGCCTGTTCGCGGCCAAGGGCTTTCAGGTCGGGGTGCGGGAGATCACCCTCGAGGCCGGCTGCAACGTCGCCGGGGTGAACTACTACTTCGGAGGCAAGGAGGGGCTCTACCGGCAGGTCTTCCGCCGCCGCCTGGCGGCGCTGCGGGAGCGGCGGATCGCGAGCGTTCGCCGGAGCCTCGACGAAGCGGGGGAGGCGGCGACCCTCGAGCTTCTCCTGCGCACCTTCACCGCCGGTTTCCTCGAGCCACTGGTCGAGGAGAGCACCGGCCGGATGTGGATGGAGCTGGTGAGCCGCGAGCTCCTCGACCCCCACCTGCCGCCGGGGATGTTCCGCGACGAGATCGTCGACCCGGTGCGCGACGCCCTGGTCGGGGCGCTCTGCCAGGTCTCCCCCGGCCTCGCCCGCCAGGACGCGGAGCTCGCCAGCCACTCGCTGATCGGTCAGCTCAGCCACATCGTGCTCCTGACAAACTACTTCGCGCGGGAGGAGGGCGCCCGGAAACCCTTCCGCTTCGAGCTTCCCCAATTCGTGGCCCACACGGTCCGCTTCTCGGCCGCCGGCATCCGGGCCCTCGTCCGGCCGGCCGGAAGCCCGTAGAGGCCCCAGAGGAGAGGATGAACCCTTCGACATCCACCACGAGGCGCCTGATGGTGGCGCTGCTGGCCGCGACCGTCGCCGGCTGCGCCACGAGCGGAGCCCCCACCCCGTTGCCCGAGTCGGCGTCGGCCCCCTGGCAGCCGCCGGCCGAGCTCACTCCCGAGCCGCAGCCGATACCACAGCGCACCGACATCCCCGCGGAGCTCCTGGCTCCTGGGACCACCGTCGACCTGCCGACGGTGATCGACCTGGCCCTCCAGAACAGCCCCCAGACCCGGGAGACCTGGTCGGCGGCCCGCTCGGCGGCCGAGGAGGTGGGCTCGCGGCGCTCGGCCTACTACCCTCAGATCGGTGCGAGCGCCGACGTCGAGCGCGTCAAGCAATCGGCGGTGGGCAACCGGTTCACCTTCCAGCTCACCCAGTACGGGCCGTCGCTCGACCTCTCCTACCTGCTCTTCTCCTTCGGCGGCCGGAAGGCCGACGTCGAGCAGGCCCGCCAGCAGCTCCTCGCGGCCGACTGGCAGCACAACGCCAGGGTGCAACAGGTGGTGCTCGAGGTCACCCAGGCCTACTACGCCTACGAGGGAGAGAGAGCCCTGCTCGAGGCCGCCCAGGCCGACCTCGAGAGCGCCGAGAAAAACCTCCAGGCGGCCCAGGACCGGCACCAGGCCGGGGTGGCGACGATCGCCGACGTGCTCCAGGCGAAGACCGCGCGCTCCCAGGCCCAGCTCGCCGTGCAGCAGGTGCGGGGCGACCTGGCGGTGACCCGGGGCTCGCTCGCCACCGCCATCGGGGTCTCGCCCAACGTGCCGGTCGACGCCGGAGAGCTGCCGAGCGACGTACCGATCGACGCCTTGTCGACCTCGATCCAGGAGCTCCTGGGCCGGGCTCTCACCTCCCGCCCGGACCTGGCGGCGGCCCGCGCCGACGCGAAGGCGGCGGAGGCCAAGGTCGAAAAGACGCGGGCCGACGCCCTGCCGAAGATCTCGCTCGGGGCGAGCGCCAGCCGCGTGTACTACGACATCCCGGGCGCCACCCCGTCCAACAACTACGCCGGGAGCCTGGTGGTGAGCTACCCGCTCTTCACCGGCTTCAAGAACTTCCACGACCTGGAGCAGGCGAAGGCCGACGCCGAGACCGCACGGGCGCGGGTCGACGACCTCTCGCAGCAGGTGATGCTCCAGGTCTGGACCAGCTACTATGCCCTCGAGACCGCCGCCGAGCAGGTGCAGACGAGCCGCGACTTCCTGGCGAGCGCCAGCCAGTCGGCCGACGTGGCCAGCGGGCGCTACAAGGCGGGAGTGGGAAGCGTCCTCGACCTGCTGAGC
>CAZIIB010000071.1:7983-10348 GCA_964539125.1 uncultured Thermoanaerobaculia bacterium
AGCGCCCAGAGCGCCCTCTCGAGCGCGCGGGCCCAGGAGGTCCAGGCCCGCGCCACCTGGTTCCTGGCCCTGACCCAGCTCGCCCGGGACACCGGGTTGCTCGGAAACCTCGGGCCCCGCGCCCTCGCCCAAACGATCTCCAGCGGAGACACCTCGAACCATGAAAGCCATTGAAGCGATCCATCGGGTCCCCCCCACATCCCTGCTGGCGCGTGGTGTGGCCGTCCTCCTCGCGCTCTTCCTCCCGCTGCTCCTCGCGGTCGGATGCTCGGGCGGGGGCGAGACCCCCCAGGCGGGGGCCGGCGCCGCGGGTCAGGCGCCGCCGAAGGTGCCGGTCCACGTGGGCCGGGTGATTCGCGAGACCGTGCCCGTCGAGGTTCATGGCATCGGCACCGTGACCTCGCGCTCGACCGTCGAGATCAAGTCGCGGGTGGTGGGCGAGGTCACCGCCGTGCACTTCCGCGAAGGCCAGGACGTGAAGAAGGGCCAGGTGCTCTTCACCATCGATCCGCGCCCCTACCGGGCCGCGGTCCAGGAGGCCGAGGCCCATCTGGCTCGCGATCGCGCCCTGGCGGCGAACGCCCAGGCCGACATCGCGCGCTATGCCGACCTGGTGAAGAAGGACTACGTGACCCAGGAGCAGTACGACCAGATCCGGGCCAGCGCCAAGTCGCAGCAGGCGACGGTGAATGCGGACGAAGCCGCCCTCGAGCAGGCTCGTATCGACCTCGGCTGGACGACGATCTCCGCGCCGGTCTCCGGGCGCACCGGCACGCTCCTGGTCCACGCCGGCAACGTGGTCAAGGCCAACGACCTGCCGCTGGTGGTCATCCAGCAGATCGAGCCCGTCGACGTGGCCTTCTCGGTCGCCCAGAGCTACCTGGACGAGATCCGGAGCCGCCAGTCCTCGGGCGAGCTCACGGCCACGGCGGCTCCGCCGGGAGGCGCCGAGCACCGGGGAGCGCTCACCTTCATCGACAACGCCGTCGACCCGACGACCGGCACCATCGAGCTCAAGGCCACGTTCCCGAATCGTGACCGGGCGCTCTGGCCGGGCCAGTTCGTCAACGTCACCCTCGACCTGGCGGTTGAGCAAGACGCCGTGGTGGCGCCGGCTCGGGCGGTCCAGAACGGCCAGGAGGGCGACTACGTCTTCGTGGTCAAGGACGACGGCACGGTCGAGTCGCGCGACGTCGAGGTGAGCCGTACGGTGGGCCAGCGGGCGGTGATCGCCAAGGGTCTCTCCGGCGGCGAGACCGTGGTCACCGACGGCCAGCTCCGGCTGGTCGCCGGCGCGCCGGTGGAGATCCTCTCCCAGACCGGCGAAGGGAGCTCCGGAGGGCCGGCCGCCGGCGGCGAAGCGGGCTCGGCCCAGGGCACCGGAGGAGTGAGCCCATGAGCGTCTCCGAGCTCTTCATCCGCCGGCCGGTCATGACCACCCTGGTCATGATCGCCATCGTCCTCTTCGGGATCATGGGGTACCGGCTGCTGCCGGTCTCCGACCTGCCGAACGTCGACTTCCCGACGATCCAGGTGTCCGCCTCCCTGCCGGGAGCGAGCCCCGAGACCATGGCCTCCTCGGTGGCGACGCCCCTCGAGCGCCAGTTCTCCACCATCGCCGGCCTCGACTCGATGAACTCCACGTCGAGCATCGGGGCGACCCAGATCACCCTCCAGTTCAACCTGTCGCGGGAGCTGGACGCAGCGGCCCAGGACGTGCAGGCGGCGATCGCGGTGGCGCAGCGCCAGCTCCCGACCGACATGCCCACCCCTCCGACCTTCCAGAAGGTCAACCCGGCCGACTCGCCGATCCTCTACCTGGCGCTCACCTCGCCGAGTCTGCCGTTGTCCCAGCTCGACGAGTACGGCGAGACGCTGATGGCACAGCGCATCTCCACCGTCTCGGGGGTCGCCCAGGTGCTGGTGTACGGCGCCCAGAAGTACGCCGTGCGCATCCAGCTCGATCCCGACAAGCTCGCCGCCCGCGGCCTGGGCATCGACGAGGTCACCCAGGCGGTGCAGAGCGCCAACGTCAACCTGCCGAGCGGCACCCTCTACGGTCCGCACAAGGCGTACACCGTGGAGGCGAACGGCCAGCTCACCGACGCCGCCGCCTACCGGCCGGTGATCGTCGCCTACCGCGACGGCGCGCCGGTACGGCTCGACCAGCTCGGCCGGGTCATCGACAGCGTCCAGAACGACAAGATCGCCGCCTATTTCGTCGACCAGCGCTCCGTGGTGCTCGCCATCCAGCGCCAGCCGGGGACCAACACCGTGGCGGTGGCCGGTGAGGTGCTGCGTCTGCTGCCCAGCTTCCGCTCCCAGCTCCCGGCGTCGGTCTCCCTCCACGTCCTCTACGACCGCT
>CAZIIB010000072.1:0-10255 GCA_964539125.1 uncultured Thermoanaerobaculia bacterium
CGCACGTAGAGGTCGTCGTAGCCGCTCCGCACGTTGCCCGCCGGCAGGGTGAGGTTCTCGCGCTCCAGGGCGCGCTCGACGTCGAGGGCGGTGAGCCCCGCGGCCCGCAGCCGGTCGCGCTCCAGGTTGACTCGGATCTCGCGGTTGATGCCGCCGCGCACGTTGATCGCCCCGACCCCCGGGATCTGCTCGAAGCGGCGGGCGATGTCGTCCTCGAGCAGGCGGGTCAGCTCCTCGAGATCGTGGGTCGAGGTGGCGGCGAGGCTCACCACCTCGATCCGGTCGAGGTCGAGCTTGAAGATCTCCGGAGCCTCGGCCTCGTCCGGCAGGTCGTCGCGCAGCCGGTCGAGGGCCGAGCGCAAGTCGTTCGCCGCCTCGTCGATGTTGGTGCCGCGGGCGAACTCCAAGCGCACGCGGCTCGATCCCTCTTCGGACCTGGAGGTCACGCGCTCGAGGTTGGGCAGCCCCGAGACGGCGTTCTCGATGGGATCGGTGATGATCTTCTCGATCTCCTGCGGCCCGACGTTCGGGTAGCGCACGCGCACCGTGAGCTGGGTGAACTCGATCTCGGGGAGCAGGTCGACCGGCAGGGTGCGGAAGGAGACGATGCCCACCACGATCAGCATCAGGAAGCCCATGGCGGTGGCCACGGGCCGGCGGATCGAGACCTCGGTCAAGGCTGCCATCAGTACCCCGTTGCCGAAATCGCCCGGCATTCGGCCGTCGAGGCATCCGCCTCGGCGGCGTTCCGCTCCCTACGACAGACCTTCGGGTATGCCTCGGTCACGCGCCTTGCCGAGACGAAGCCTCGACGCCCTCGGTGCGTCGACCTGTTTCGGGAACGGGGCACTAGTCAGCCACCGTTTCCGATCCGCTCCCGGCGGCGGCCCGGCGGAGCACCTCGTCCACCTCCGCCGCGCTGTCGGGAATCTCGGTGCCCAGGGCGCGGGCGACGATCCGCTGCTTGTCGAGGAACTCCTGGAGGAGGTCCTCGCGCTGGAGGCGCTCGATCCCGAGGACGCTCTCCCAGGTCGTGGGCCGGACGCGGGCGGTGGGCACCTCCGGGTCGCCCGCCGGAGCCGCCGCGGCGCTCCGGCCGCCCGTCGGCGCGGCTCCCTCGGAGGCCGTCTCGGCTTCGGCCCGGCGGTCCTCGCTCTCCTGGTGCAGAAGGTGCTGGCCCACCGACGCCACCCAGGCGCCCGGCTCGATGCCGCGCACGCCCACGATGCCTCGCCCGTCGGCCAGCACCTCGACCGGCTGGAGCCGGAAGGCGTAGGCGCGCTCCGAGATCGGTGACGATGCGTGGGCCGCCGGCGAGAGCTCCACCTGGCCGGGATGCTCGCGGCCGAACTCGTGGGAGACGTAGAGGCCCCGGTCGCCGGTCTGCGGGTCCTCCCACAGGGCGCTCGAAGGCACCAGCGTCGCCTGCCGGCTCGTGCCGTAGAGCACCGAGACCTCCACGAACATCCCGGGGCGCAGGCGGCCGTCTCGGTTGTCCACGTCGATCTCGCCGGTGGTGCTGAAGCTCCCCTCTTCGAGGAAGGGCGAGATGCGGGAGATCCGGGCGTGGAGCGGCTCCGGCCCCAGGGACTGGGAGCGGATCTCGACCGGCGTGCCCTCCTGGATGTGGCCGAGCATCGCCTCGGTGAGGGGAATCTCCACGCGCAGCTCATCGAAGTCGCCCACCAGGAAGAGCGTCGAGCTCGGGGTGGCGAGCATGCCCACCTCGGCGTTGCGCTGCCCCACCCGCCCGGCGACCGGCGAGCGCACGACGGTCTTGGCGACCTCGGAGCGGCGCTCCTCGACCGTCGCCCGCGCCTGGTCCACCCGGGCGGCGGCCTGCTCGGCCTGGGCCTGGGCGGCGTCGAGCTGGGCCTCCTGGGTGTCGAGCTGCATCTCCGGCACCAGGTCCTGGGCGGCGAGCGCCCGGGTGCGCGTGACCTGGGCCTTCACCTCGGCGACCCGCGCCCGCGCCTCCGCCGCCTGCCCCTCGGAGAGGCGCAGGTTGGCTTCGGCCTGGCGGACCTGGTCGGAGAGGGCCTGGTCGTCGAGGCGCACGAGCGCCTGGCCCTTGGTGACCGACTCGCCGCTTCGCACCAGCACCTCGCGCACGGAGGCCTCGATCCGCGGCCGGATCGCCACCTGGTTGCGGGCCTTGACCACCCCGTTGAGCTTCTCCTCGAGGGGCAGAGCGCCTTGCCGGGCCTGGACGATCTCCACCGCCGGCGTGATCCCCTTCGTGGGGCCGCGATCCCGACCGCCGTCCGAGGCCGGGCGGCCGCCGTAGCAGCCGGCGAGGGTGGTGAGCAGGAGCGGGACCGAGAGAAGGGGGAGGAGGGCGAGCGCCGGGCCCGGGTGGCGGCGGCGAGGACCGGGACCGGTCGGGTGGGCGTAGGGCATCGAGGATCCTCCGGGAGAACGAGCCCCGAGGCGGGGCTCAGGCCCGAACGACACCGCAAGGCCGATGCCACGACGCCCAGGGGCTCGAGGTCCGAGGAAATCCAGGGGTTTGCGGCGCTTCTGTCCTCGTTTCCCGGCCACGGAGCTGCGGATTCCGCAGTCTCCGCACCCCGCCGGTCTGCGGATCTCGCAGGTCCCGGTGGGGGCAGTGGCCTCACCGTCCGGGCCGTCGAGCTCCTTGTGGACAAACGGGTGGGAAGCGCCTATACTGGTCGTCTACTCGCCTCCCCCGAGGAGGCCGGCATGGCCGCCCGTTCGAAAGTCGCGGCCGCCCACTCGGCCGCGCTCCTCCCCGCAGTACCCTCCCGTTCTCGAGGACCTCCTCACCCGCCGTCCGGCAGAGGAGCCATCGCGGCTCCGACTGCGCCCGCGTAGGACCCTCAACGTCTGGTCAGAGAAAGCGAACGGCAATGTCAGAGAAGCGCATGAAGCTCGTGCGGGAGCACCTGGAAGCCTTCAACACCCGCGACTGGGATCGCTACGTGAAGTCTCTTCTCGCCAACGCGGTCTACGAGGAGCGCGCCACCAACCGGCGCACCGTGGGCCAGAACGAGATCGTGAGCAGCCTGAAGACCTGGACCGAGGCCTTCCCGAACCTCAAGGGCACGGTCAAGAACCTCTACACGCAGGACGACATGGTGATGGCCGAGATCCACTGGGAGGGCACCCACGACGGACTCCTGACGGGCCCCTTCGGTGAGGTCCCGGCGAGCGGCAAGCCCGCAGCGGTGGACGCCGTCCAGATCTACCACTTCGACGGCGACAAGATCCGCGAGTTCCGTCACTACTTCGACATGATGACGGTGCTCAACCAGATCGGCGCCCCGGCCATGGCCGGCGTCTGATCCACGCGCGGCCGCGGCGGCGCGACACGGCACTCCCGCCGCCGCGGCTCGATCTATCCCACCTCTCGCACGGCCCTCTCGAACGCGTCGTAGCTCTGAGCGCCCAGGAGCACGCTCCGGACCGCCGAGCGCCGGTCGAGCACCAGGGTGACGGGACGCCACCCGAGGACCACGCCGGCGAGCCCGGTGGCTGGCGTGTCGGCGGTGAAGACGCCCCGGACCGTCTGAAGGAGGGCCGGGTCGCCCCACCTGCGAACCGTCTCGGGCGCCTCGTCGGTCAGCGTGATCACCGTGACGCCCCGGTCGCGGTAGTCCCGGGCGAAGCGACCCAGGTCCGGGAGCTCGCGCCGGCACGGCTCGCACCAGGTCGCCCAGTAGTTGACCACCATCACCTTCCCCTTCCAGTCCGCGACGCGATGAGCGTGGCCGTCGTCCAGGGTCTCGAAGCGGAGGTCCAGCGTGCGCCGCCGGAGGTCGGCGCGCACCGTGTGGGCGAAGAGCACGCCGGCCACGGAGAGCAGCGCGGCCAGGAGGAGGAGCCCGCCCGCGCCGTAGCGGAGCAAGCGGCGCGGCCGGCGCCAGGCCCAGACGAGCCCGACCACGGCGAGAACGATCGCGAAGGGCAGGACGGTCTCGCCCCGCTCGACCAGGAAGACGAGGATCTGCTGCGGCGACGGCAGGAAGCGGCCCATGGAGGGAAGTACGCTTTCGGGGCCGCGTTCTTTCACGGCCGTCGGGTGGATCCCACACCTACGGCCTACCGCATTAGCATGCGTCCTGGACACCAACGCCGCTCTGGTGGGCGAGAACGCCGACGGCAACGTCGAGGTCTTCGCCATCGACCTCTGCTCCGACCCCGCCGTGACCACGCAGATCACCTACACCACCGGCGGCACCGACCAGGCCCTCGCCGTGCTCTCGGGCACCCGGATCGTCTTCTCGAGCAGCGCCGACCCGACGGGCACCGATGCCGACGGCGGCCTGAACATCTTCCTCGCCGAGTTCTCCGACCTGATCGCGCCGGAGCCGCCGGCCGGACCCTGGCGGACCTCGGCCGCCATCCCCGACTTCCGCTTCGAGGTGCGAATCACCCCGCCGGGCGGTCCCTCCCGCTTGGGCTTCCAGCCGTCAACCGTGAGGGGCCCGCCTCGAGCGGCGAGGGGCGGAGGACGTCGAGGAGCGCACGCACAGGGGCTCCGCCCGGCACCTCGACGGGCTGAGAGACCCGAGGCGAGCGCGGGTCAGCGAGGCTCGCCTGGCGAGCCCGTCGAAGGGCCGAGGGCGAGCTCGTTCGAGCGGAGCTCACCCTTCCAGACGCGGAGCCGGGAGGAACGCTTCTCGAGTCCGGACCCGCCCTCGAGGACGAAGACGACCCGACAGGGCTTCGTCGGAGGCGCGAGCTTCTTGGACGGCCATGGCACGGCCGCCACGTAGAACCTGGCGAGGTCGATCGGGAACGAGTAGGTGGACCCGACGGCGAGAGGAACGAGGTAGTCGTCGAGGTTGCCGCCGACGTTGAGGTGCTCCCTGTCCGTGTAGCGATAGCGGGTCTTGCCGGCCTCCGTGGCCACGACCAGGTCGACTTCGGGGATCTGAATCCCACCACCGTCCTGCATGGTCCCGAGAATGAGCATCGTGTCCCGAGGACCGAGGTTCTCTACGGTCAGCCGCACTACCGGGAGGGCGCCGCTCTTCGCCTCTTCGACAGCCGCGTGGAGGGACAGGCGCTCATCGCCGTAGGCACCGACGCAGTGGTCGCAGGTCGCCCAGTGATCCTTGGCCTCGGGAATCTGGTCGGCTCGCTCGGCGGGAGGTTGGGCGTGGGTCCCGGCGAGCAGGAACAGCCAGAGAAACAACGTTGGGCGCATGAGATCGGAGCCTCCTTACTTGGCAGTCTACAGTCGTCTCCGGATCCGAAATCGCCGGGCGTTCTTCGGGCCCTGGTCTGATCCAGACGTCGTTCGCGGCCGTCGGCGAGGGCGGGCACGATGACCTTCGCCCCGACGAGCTCGGCGAAGAGGCCCAGGACGATGAGGATCAGGTAGAGCGCGCCTCCGACGCGCGCATAGGCCCCGGGCGCGCTCTCCACCGGGTGGATCGCAATCTCGGCTCCGTTCCAGGTATGACCCGAGGGTGTGGAGAGACTCCACATCGGGAGCGGGGGATCCGGCCCGCGGGAGGGTGCTCCGTACCAGCCGGTCCTCACCGAGGCGGGCCGATGTCGAGATTCAGGCTGCTCCTTCCCTCCGGGCCGTCGTGCTGGCGGGTCTCGCCCGGCGAGCTCGTCGAAGGGCTCAAGGTGAGCTCGTTGGAGTGGAGCTCACCGCTGAAGATCCAGAGGATCGCAGAGCGCTCCTCGACGACGTGGTGCGCCTTGAAAACGAAGACGACCCGGTACGGCTTCTCGGGCAGCGGGAGCTTCGACCAGCCGGCTCCCGTCACGAAGTTGGCCATGTCGACCGGGAAGGAGTAGGTACTTCCCACGGGGAGGGGCACCAGGTCGTCGAGGAGGAGGCCCTCGACCGAGACGTGCTTCGGATCGACGTACCGGTAGTGCGTCTCGCCGGCGTCGTCCGCCGCGAGCAGCTCGAGGGTCGGCACCAGGATCGAGCCGTTTCCGAGCATGGCGCCGAGGTTGACGAGCGTGTCGCGGGTGCCGACGTTCTTGAGGGTCAACCTCACCATCGGCAACGCGCCGCTCCTCACCTCCTCGATCGCCGCGTGGAGCTCCAACTTCTCCTCGCCGGGAGGCCCGGTGACGATCTCCCAGGGATCGTGCGGCTGGGGGATCGACTGCAGCACCTCGGTAGTCGGGGCGTCCTGCGTTGCACCGAGCAGGAAGAGCGCGAGAAACAGTGTCGTGGGCATGGCCTCAGCTCCTTGGATCGCTCCTTCGCCTCTCGGTCGGGGGCCGCGCGACCTCCGGCGAGCCCGTGGGGTCCAGAGGTCGTTCTCCTCAACTGATTAGACGCTCAGGCGCGACTCGAGGAAACCCGAGGGTCCGAGGTTGCGGCCTGGCCGGAGGCCCGAGGGCGGCCCAGCCGCTTCGACCACGAGAAGCGGTCGCGGAGCACGGTGACCGCGATCGCCAGCGCCGCCATGGCGACGAGAAGGGAGAGGTACAGGCGGTCCCCGACGGCCACCTCGCCGCTCATGTAGAGGGCCGCTCCGAGGTTGGCGATCGCGTGGAGGAAGAAGACGAGCCACAGGTTCCGGAACCAGCGGAAGTAGACCCAGGCCAGGGCGAGCGCCGAGACCCCCACGATGCCGGCGTTCGCGAGCTGCCCGGCGAGGTCCAGCCCGGCGGCCGCGGCGTTCGCCATGTGGCCCAGCCCGAAGAGGACACTCGTCAGCAGCCCGGCGGGCCAGAAGCCGAGACCGGAGTAAGTGCAGATCTGGCCGAAGGCGAAGCCCCGGAAGTTGATCTCCTCGCCGAGGGGCCAGATGCCGGCTCCGAACAACTGGTCGAGGAGCTTCAAGTCGAGGTTGGGGCGCGCGCCGAAGGCGAGCGGCAGGATCGTCATCGGGGCCGTGAGGACCAGCGCCAGCACGAGCGCGGGGACGATCGGCCGATCGAGCCCCAGCTCGCCCGCCCACCTCTTCGGGTGCGGGCCATAGAGGATGAGAAGCCCGGCCGCCACGGGGACGAGGGGCCGGACGGCGTTCTCGATCCACCACCAGAGCTGTGGCGACCCCTTGAAGAAGCTCGTGTAGCCAGGAATGAGGCGAACCAGCGTCAGCGAGAGAAAGCTGACCAGGAACAGGGCTGCAACCACCGCGGTCTTGGCCCAGCGACCTTCGACTGCCATCGGCGACCTCCGGTCGGTCGTGTGGATGCTCGGCAGCCTGCGCGGCCACGTGTCTCCGGCGCGCGGGCTCCTCGCCTGGAATCGCCATACTGCGACGGGAAGTGACGTCTGCGGCTACACCTACGGGCCGAAGGACCGTTTGTTACAGCTTCGCGGAGACCTCTACGCGGCGGGCCGACCCGGCTCAGATCCAGACGTCGTTCTCGGCCGTGCGCTCGCCGCCCTCCTCACCGGTGTTCACGACGCCCCGGGGCTCGATGAGGAGCAGCTTGACCTCCTCCTCGGCGAAGGGCTTGTGCTCGACGCCCTTCGAGACCACGAACATCTCCCCGGGGCCCAGGCTCACGTGGCCGTCCCGGAAGTCGATGCGCAGCGTTCCTTCGAGGACCAGGAAGGTCTCGTCGGTCTCCCGGTGGCGGTGCCAGATGAAGTCGCCCTGGAGCTTGGCGAGCTTGAACTGATAGTCGTTTATCTCGGCGATCACCTTGGGCTGCCACTGCTCGTCGAAGAGGGCGAGCTTCTGTGCGAGATTGATCGGTTCGTACTTCACGGGGGCTCCCGGAGGCCGGCTCGGTCGCGCCCTGGCCCGCCTCGCCGAGCCTCCCGCTGACACGTCGGCGGGATGGTGCGTTCCCGAGTAGCTTCTCCTGCTCGTCTCAGTCGTACCTACGCGAACATGAGCCTTTCTCGCGGCTCTGGAACGGCACGCTCCGGTCAGCTGATCCGCGGAGCACCTTCTCCAGGACCATCTTTTGCGGGACCATGCGGAGCGTAGCCTACCATCCGTGCGGCGCTGTATCCCGAGCCGGGGTGAGCGGCCGCCCGCGAGGCGTCAGCCCGGTCAGAGCGCTGCTCCGAACAGGGCGCCGACGCCGGCGGTGAGCGCCATGGCCAGGGCGCCCCAGAACGTCACCCGGGCGGTGGCCCGGAGGACCGGCGAGCCGCCGGCGCGGGCCGCCACGGAGCCCAGCAGGGCGAGAAAGACCAGCGAGGCGAGCGACACGGCCCAGACCAGGATGGTGATCGGCACCAGCAGGACCAGCGACAGGGGCAGGGCCGCGCCCACCGCGAAGGTCGCCGCCGAGGCCAGCGCGGCCTGGACGGGCCGGGCGGTGAGTGTCTCCGAGATGCCGAGCTCGTCCCGGGCGTGGGCGCCCAGGGCGTCCTTCGCCATCAACTGGTCGGCGACCTGGTCGGCGAGGGCCGGCTCGAGGCCGCGCGCCACGTAGATCGCCGCGAGCTCCGCGTGCTCCTCCGGGCCTTCGGCGGCCAGCTCCCGGCGCTCCCGGTCCAGGTCGGCCCGTTCCGTGTCGGCCTGGGAGCTGACCGAGACGTACTCGCCGGCGGCCATGGACATGGCGCCGGCCACCAGCCCCGCGATACCGGCGACCAGGACGCTTCCGGGGCTCGCTTCGGCGGCGGCCACTCCGACGATCAGGCTGGCGGTCGAGACGATCCCGTCGTTGGCGCCCAGGACCGCGGCGCGAAGCCAGCCGATCCGGTGGGTGCGGTGGCGTTCGATGTGGCGCATGGTGAGCCTCCTTGGTCAGATCGCTGGCCGGAGGCTACTGCACTTCGGCGGCACGCGCATTCACCTCCTGCCACCGCGCCGCATCCACGCCCTTCGCCGGCAGCCAGAGCCAGAGCGACAGCTCCCCGACGAGTACCGGCAGGAGGATGACGGGGAACAGGCGATCGGCGAGGGCGGGAGATAAAAACGGCGCGAAGCTGTTGGTCAGGAAGCACAGGCCGGCGACCTGGATCAGGATGCCCGCGAGAAGCGCCTGGCACTCCCCGCGGCGGTGTAGCGACTTGTTAGGCGATACTCCACGACCATTCCTCTTTACCTCCGGACCACGCAATACCGAGGTCCTGATAAGAGAAAGCGTGCACATCAGGATCAGGCCAGTACCGCTCGGAAAAGAGCTCAAGAAAGGCCACGGCATCGCTCTCTAGGACACCGTAACCGTACCACCGGTTCGGATTCGGCTGCTTGCCGATAACCGCGAAGATGAAGCGACTGGCATCAAGGAGCTCCGCGTGTCGAGGCACCAAGACGTGCTTATAGAAGATGACCTGACCAATCGAGCCATAGCCAATTCCGCCGTTCTTAAGCTCCACGATAAGGCGACACCATTCCTCTCCCATCTTGAACCGATCAGTGACCAAGTCAAACTCTCGCCAAGCGATGTCGGTAGCAGGGACGCGTACGTTGGCGCGGATGCGTGGTGCAGGGGCGTCCAGATCGCAGGCGTCGAATAGGTGTTTGCCAAACCCACTCGACCACGCCTCCACGATACAGGTACTCAGGGCAGCCTCCTTGTTGTTCATTGGCCTGAGGCTCCTCCTTTCGGCGAACGGGAGTGAACTGAGCGGTGCGCTTTCCGCGGCCGCTCCAGTGAGGGTTGGCCAGCATTCCTCGCCTCGCTCAGCATAGCCCTTACTTCCTCGACCGTTCGAGTCTCTCCTCGAGCGTGAATAACTGAGTGACAGTTGGGGCAAATCGGCACGAGGTCACGGACAGGATCGACCGAGTAGCCCTCGCGGATCTCTGGGCGGATCCTCCGCCATTCGCGACCGGGGTCGACGGAAGGTTTGTAGTACCCATTGCGAGACGGTGGGCGCTTGTACTCAGGATACGAAGTGGCGTCCCACTCCCACGATGCGCACTCCGACACAAAATCTGTATCTCGGGCGGAGTCGAGGGGGAGCCAGGCTTCGTCGGCCTGAAGGGTAAGGACAATCAGGCCCCTCGATAGGAGGCGAATGCGGTCTGGCCAAAGGTGTACGAGCCAACTTCCCGGGCCGTTCTCCTCGATATGGCTGAGAGACTCTGCAAACCGAGCAGAGTGGAGCGCACGGTGGGGTCTGGGAGTATCGCCTCGATTCGAGCGCCAACCTCTGCAAGAGTCTGTTCAGCCATGATAGTCAGCGTAATTGGCTAACGGGTCCCCCGCTCACCGGCGGCTGGAGAAGCCAGCTGTCCAGTGGAGCGGGGTGGATGCTGATTCGAGGCTCCCTTGGAGCGCACCCACGCGGCACGCTCCGGGGCAACTCTCCAATCCCTCTCGAAAGGGGGCCTCGACGCGATTCTACACCTCCCAGCACGCCTTCTACTGCGGCGTGGACCTGCACGCCCGG
>CAZIIB010000073.1:0-10253 GCA_964539125.1 uncultured Thermoanaerobaculia bacterium
GGCGATGTTGGCGCGGATCGTGTCGTTGAACAGCACCGTGTCCTGGGTGACCAGACCGATCAGGGAGCGCAGGTTCGCGAGCTCGAGCTCGCGGATGTCCACTCCGTCGATCTCCACCGCCCCTTCGTCGGGATCGAAGAAGCGCGGGAGGAGGTTGATCAGTGTCGACTTGCCGGCTCCCGACGGACCGACGAGGGCGACGATCTCGCCGGCGGCCACCGACAGGTTCACCCCGCGAAGCACCGGCTGTTCCTCGTAGCTGAAGGTGAGCTCGCGGTAGCGGATCCCCTCGTTCACCGTCTCCAATCGCCGGTTGCCCGAGCGGTCCACCACCTCGTTGGGGATCGCCATCAATCGGGAGATGCGGTGGGCCGCGGCCAGCGCCTCCTGGAGGATCAGGTTGACCTTGTTGAGCTTGCGGACGGGGTCGTACATCATCAGCAGCTTGGCCAGGAAGCCCAGGAGCACCGGCGCGGTCAGCTCGCCGGCCCGGATCGCCTTGCCGGCATAGATCAAGAGGCCGGCCGACCCGATGACCGCCAACGATTCCACCACCGGGCTCGAGAGATGGGCGAGCATCTGTGCCCAGAGGTTGACCCGCAGATGGCGCCGGGTCGCCTGGCGGAAGCGGTCGTACTCGAAGTCCTCCATTCCGAAGGCCTTGACCACCCGGTGGCCCCGGACGCCCTCGGCCATGAGGGCGGCCAGATCCGCCATGCGCTCCTGGCTCCGGTGGCTGGTGCGGCGCATCCCCTTGCCGAAGCGCACGATGGGCACCAGGAGGGCGGGCGCGGCCACCAGGCAGATGAGGGCGAGCTTGAGGTTGGTCGAGAGCAGGAGGCCGAGGAGGAAGACCAGGGTGATCGACTGCTGGAACAGGTCGAGGAGGCGGTTCGAGACCGCGTTCTGCATCAGGGCCACGTCATTGATCACCCGGCTCACCAGCTCACCGGATGGGTGCACGGCGTGGAAGCGGCTCGTCTGGTGGAGGATCCGCGCATAGAGCTCGTTGCGGATGTCGGTCGTCACCCCCAGGCCGATCCGCTGGAAGGAGTACCCCGAGAGGAAGTCGGCCAGGCTACGCCCGAGGAAGACGAGCACGAACAGGAGGGGCACGAAGTAGACGACGTTCGACGCGTTGATCCCCAGGCGCCGCTTGAGCCCGTTGTAGGCGCGGTTGAACTGGGCCTGGAGGTCGAAGGCCGAGAGCCACTCCGGGAGCTTTCTTCCCTCTCTCTTTCCGGCGTGGGCGCCGTCGGGGGCCGCGGACGGCGCCGGACCGAGCGAGAAGGCACCCGCCATCCCGCCCTCGGTCAGGAGCACCTCCCCGAAGATCGGCTCGATGAGGGACGCGAGCACCGCCGTGGAGAGGGCGAAGACCAGGATGGCGACCAGCGCCAGGGCCCCCCAAGCCGAGTAGCGGCGGACGTGGCGCCAGAGGAACGAGGCGATGCTCACGCCGGAACCTCCGCTCCCAGCCGGGCCGCCACCTCGCGCGCCGCGCGGCGGCTCGCGCCTCCCTCTCCGAGCCGGCCGCGAAGCTCGCCCAGGGCGGCGCGCATCGTGGCGATCGCCGCGGGATCCCGGAGCAGCGAGAGGACCGCCTCGCTCACCACCTCCGGGCGGGCGCGGCTCTGGAGGAGCTCGGGGACCGCCTTGCGCTCCAGGACCAGGTTGACCAGGCTCACGTAGGGCAGGTGGACGAGGAGACGGCCCAGGATGGAGGTCCACATGCCGAGCCGGTAGAGGACCGCCATCGGAGTTCCCAGGAGGCCCACCTCCAGCGTGGCCGTGCCCGAGGCGCAGAGCGCGAAGTGCGAGCCCGCGATGGCCGGGATCCGCTCGCTGGCCGACACCCGCTGCACCGGCACTCCGGAGAGCTCGATCGCCTCGTCGATCATCCGCGCCGGGATGCTCGGCGCGTGGATGACCCGGGCCACGACCGGGATCTCCCGCGCGAGATGGGCTACCGAGCGGAGCATGATCGGGAGAAGCACTTCCACCTCGCCGGTCCGGGAGCCGGGCAGCAGGGCGATTTCGAATGGCTCCTCGCTCGGCGCTCCGCGGTCCCAGATCTGGGGCAGTTGCGGAATCTCGTCGACCAGCGGGTGGCCCACGTGGATCACCTCCACGCCGTAGCGCCGGTAGAACTCGACCTCGAACGGGAAGAACACCAGCATGGCGTCCACGAGCTGGGCGATGGTCTTGACCCGGCCCCGGCGCCACGCCCAGACCTGGGGGCTGATGTAGTAGACGACCGGCACCCCCCGTTCCGCCAGGGCCTTCGCCAGCCGCAGGTTGAACTCCGGGAAGTCGATGAGCACGGCCAGGCTCGGCCGGCGACGCTCGATCTCGGCGAGGAGGAGGTCGAAGATCTCCCGCGCCCGCGGCAGGACCCGGAAGACCTCGGTCAGGCCGACGACGGAGATCTCCGCGCTGTCCGCAACCCGATCGAGGCCCGCGGCCGCCAGGTGGTCGCCTCCGAGGCCGAAGGCCTCCAGGTCGCCGACCATCGGCCGCAGCTCCTCGAGCAGGCGGGCGCCGTGGAGATCGCCCGACTCCTCGCCGGCGACGACGAGCAGGCGGGCCACTGAGCTTTCCGCGACGGGAGTCATGTCGGCCGGGTGCACGATACCCGTGTAGGGCGGCACGAGCCCGTCACGCCTCTGGCCCGTGGCGAGGCCGCGGTCACGGGATCGGCGCGGGGGGCCCGGAGGGGAAGGGGTACATCAGCCAGGCCAGCAAGAGACCGCCTCCGACCATCCCCAGGAAGAGCTGGAGGAACAGGATCGCCTGGTCGCGAGGGCTCCGGCGCCACAGCGCCGCGAAGAAGACGCTCACCAGCAGGGCGAAGAGCACCATGAGCAGGAAGTGGCTCATTCTTTCACCCCGCGGGCGATGTCCCAGGCGTCGAGGATCAGCAGCACGTTCATCAGCCCTCCGGTGAGGATGAAGGCGGCGCCGTACTCGTAGCCCTGCGCCACCAGGTCACCCTGGTAGTCCATCAAGAAACGCAGGACGAAGTACGGTACTCCCAGGCCCATGCAGGCCAGAGTGCCCAGCAGGCTGAGCGGCTGGCCGGGAGCCACCCTCCAGAGCTTCCCGTGGAGCGCCAGCCCGACCCCGAGAGAGGTCAGGACCAGGACGAGGAACAGGATGCCTCGGCCCCAGCGACCGAGGTACATGTGCCCCGCCCCCGGAACGAGCCAGGCGAGCACGCCGGCCGCCATCGGGCTGCCACGGGGCGTATCGGGCTCGCGGCTCTCCGCCGCGGCGGGGGCCGCATCGGGTTCGGAATTGGCCAATCGAATCTCCTCGGTGAAGCCTGTGGGCTTTGGGTACGGGTCGCCCGACCCGGCTGGAGGGCCGTGGGCCCGGACCGGGGTTCGTCGCCCGTCAGGAAGGCCCTCACGCTTGATCGTTCAGCAGCTCGCGAAGGTCCTTGCCCGGCTTGAAATAGGGAATGCGCTTCGCGGGTACGTTGACCCGGTCCCCGGTCTTGGGATTGCGCCCGATGCGCGCTCCCCGCCGGCGGATCCGGAAGCTTCCGAAGCCCCGGAGCTCGATCTTCTCTCCCGATTTCAGGGAGTCGACGATGCTCTCGAAGACCGTGTTGACGATGATCTCCGCATGCTTCTTGGTGAGCTCCGTGGACCGGGCCACCTCCTCGACCAACTCGGCTTTCGTCATCCCATCGTTTCGCGGCACCTTCTTCCCCCGTGATCGTGAGCACGGGGGCGGGCGGAGCCTCCCGCCCGCCCCGGTCAAGCCGGCTCAGTCCTCTTTGCTCTCGGCCTCCTCCGCTGCCTCCTCGGCGTCTTCGGCCGTCTCTTCGGCCTCCTCCGCCTCGGGGGCCTCGGCCTTGGACTTGGCCTTCGATCCCGCCTTGGACTTGCTCTTGGCCTTCGCGGTCGCCTCGGCGGCCTTCTCCTCGGTCACCGTCTCGGCTTCCTCGTCGGCCTCTTTCGCCTCGTCGGCCTCCTTCGCTTCGGCGGCCTCCTTCGCCTCGGAGGCTTCCTTCTCCTCCGGGGCCTCCTCGGTCTCGGCGGTTTCCTCGGCCTCCACCTCCGCAGGCTCGGCCTGGGCGCTCGCCTGGTCCTGGAGCTTGCGGAGCTGGTCGGCCATCGAGGTGCCGCTCAGGGCCTCGGCCGGACCGCTGGCGACCGTGGCCGCCACCGGCCGTTCGGAGCGCTTCGGCGCCTTGCCCTCCTCGGCCGCTTCGCTCGCCTCGAGCTTGGCGATCTCCTGGCCACTCGGCTGCGTCACGCCCCGCATGGTCAAGCCGACCTTCTTCTCGGCGTCCTCGATGCGCAGGATTCGGGCGCGCACCCAGTCACCGGCCCGGAAATGGTCCTCCAGGCGGGCGCCGCCCGGCACGTCGATCTCGCTGACGTGGGCGAGGCCCTCGAGGCCGTTGTAGATGTCGATGAACAGACCGAAGTCGGTGACGTTGACCACTCGGCCCTCGACCTCGTCGCCGACGGTGTGGGAGTCGACGAAGTCCTCCCACTCGTTGGGCATGAACTCCTTGATCGAGAGTGACACCCGTTGATTGTCGACGTCGATGTTGGTGATCCGGGCCTTGACCGTCTCGCCCTTCTTCAGGACCTCGCTCGGATGCTTGACCCGCTTGGTCCAGCTCATGTCGGAGACGTGGATCAGGCCGTCGATGCCCTCGGTGATCTCGACGAACGCGCCGAAGTCGGTGAGGTTGCGGACCTTGCCCTCGATGATCGAGTTCTCGGGATGGGTGGCCGCCAGCTCCTCCCACGGGTTCTGCTCGGTCTGGCGCAGCGACAGGCTGATCCGGCGCTGCTCCATGTCGAGCTCGGACACGATGGCGTCGACCTCGTCGCTCACGTTGAGGAGCTTCGAGGGGTTGACGACCTTCTTCGTCCACGACATCTCGCTGACGTGGATCAGGCCCTCCACCCCCTCCTCGATCTCGACGAAGGCGCCGTAGTCGACGATCGACACCACCTTGCCGTGGACCTTCGAGCCGACCGGGTACTTCTTGTCGACCAGGTTCCAGGGATCCTCGGACCTCTGCTTGAACCCGAGGGAGACGCGCTCGGTCTCGGGATCGAACTTGAGGATCACGATCTCCACCTCGTCGCCCACCTGGAAGTGCTCGGAAGGGTGGTTGACGCGGCCCCAGGAGATGTCGGTGATGTGGAGCAGGCCGTCGATGCCGCCCAGGTCGATGAACACGCCGTAGTCGGTGATGTTCTTGACCACGCCGGGCAGCACCGCGCCCTCCTCGAGCTTGGTGATGGTCTCGGCCTTCTTCTTCTCGAGCTCCTTCTCGAGCACGGCCTTGCGCGAGAGCACGACGTTGTTGCGCCGGCGGTCGAGGCTGATGACCTTGAACTCGAGCTCCTCGCCCTTGAGCGACTCCAGGTGCTTGATCGGCTTGATGTCGACCAGCGACCCGGGGAGGAAGGCCCGCAGGCCGATGTCGACGGTCAGGCCGCCCTTGATGCGGTCGACCACCCGGCCCTTGATGATCGAGTCGTTCTTGTAGGCCTTCTCGATCTCGTTCCAGCGGCGCATCCGCTCGGCCTTCTGCCGGGACAGGAGCACGTGGCCTTCCACGTCCTCGGTCTTCTCCAGCAGGACGTCGACCTCGTCGCCCACCGCGACGGTGAGGTTGCCTTCCCGATCGGTGAACTCGCCCTTCGAGATCAGGCCTTCGGACTTGTAGCCCACGTCGACGATCACCTCGTCGGCCGTGAGACCGATCACCCGGCCGGTGACGATGTCGCCCTCGGTCAGGTTGCGCATGCTTTCGTCGTAGAGCTCGACCAGCTTGTTGAAGGTCTCCGAGTCGATCTCGCCGTCGTCCTCGGCTCCGGGCGTCTGGTCAGGAGCCAGGGCCAGGTCGGGAACCTCCGGCTGCTCGGATGAGGCGACGCGCTCCACCTCGCCGGCGTCGGCGCTCGGCGGTGGAACCGCGGCGACCTTCTGTTCGTCGACGGCGACCTGGGGCTCGGTATCCGAGGGGCGGCTCGCCTCCACTTCGGCGGCCGCCTTCGCCGCGTCCGCGGCCTCCGCGGTCGCGGCTTGGTCGTCGTGTTCGTCGGTAGACTGCATGGGTGTGGTGTTCCTCCTTGACTTGGGATCGGAGCCTCGCGGGGCTCCAACCCCCGCGAAGCGGGGGTATCGAGCTCTACGTAAACGTCTGAGAACTCGGGATCTTGGAGTATAGGAGGCGGCGCGGAGCAGTGTCAACTGATCGGAGCGAGGGCGAAGGGCACGTCGGCGCTCAGCTCTCTTCCTGGAAGGGCTCGGGCCAGGTCGCAAGCGCTGCCCTGATCTCGCGGCGGACCGACGGCTCCCGTTCCTCGGGCAGGGCGGACTCGAGCGCTCGCCGCGCAGTCTCTGTTCCGAGCCGGCCGAGGGCCCAGGCGGCGTGGCGGCGGACCAGGGGCACACCCGTGGCGAGCGCCCTGGCCAGGGGGACGGCGTAGCCGGCGGCGCCCCTGTTGCCCATGGCCACCGCCGCGTTTCTCTGGAGTCCCTCCAGCTTGGCCCGCTTCATGGGGCTGCCGCGAAACCGCTCGACGTACTCCTCCCGCGAGAGCCGGAGCAGGCCGGCGAGATCCAGCTGCCGGCGCTCCGGCGGTACCCGGAGCTCCGGGTGGTCGGCCGGCGTGCGGCCCTCGGCGGCCCCCCGGACCTCGCGTCGGACGTTCCAGGGGCAGACCTCCTGACAGACGTCGCAGCCGAAGACCCACTCGCCCACCATCCGCCGGGCCTCGGGGGGAAGGTCGCCCCGGTGCTCGATGGTCCAGTAGCTGATGCATCGGTTGGCGTCGAGGCGGTAAGGCTCCGGCAGAGCGCCGGTCGGGCAGAGGTCGAGGCAGCGGGTGCACCGGCCGCAGAGATCGGCCACCGGCGGATCGGGGTCGAGGTCGAGGGTGAGGAGGATCTCGCCCAGGAGGAACCAGGAGCCCGCCTCGCGGTGCAGCAGGTTGGTGTTCTTGCCTTGGACGCCGAGGCCGGCCCGCGCCGCGAGCTCGCGCTCGAGCACCGGGCCGGTGTCCACGTAGCGTCGGCTCGCGGTGCCCGGAAAGGCGCGGGCGATCCGCTCCTCGACGGCCGCCAGCCGCTCTCCCATCACCTCGTGGTAGTCGCGGCCCCGGGCGTATCGGGCGACCCGCGGCCAGAGATCGCCGGCAGGCTCCTCTTCCCCGGCCAGCGGGTGATAGTCGAGGGCCACGCACAGCGCGCTCCGGGCACCCGGCAGCACCTGCCGCGGATCGAGGCGGCGCTCGGGAGCGCGCCCCAGCCAGGACATCTCGGCGTGGTCGCCCCGCGCCAGCCAGGAGCGGAACGCCACGCCCTGGCCCGAGGGTTCCAGACGGGCGACGCCGACGCGGTCGAAGCCGGCCTCGAGGGCCCAGCTCCGAATCGAGCTCGCGCGGCGTTCGGGGTCCATCGGCGGCATTCTACGGCCCGCCCCGGGAGCTGTCATTTGGCACGGCCGGACCATTCCAGTAGACTTGATCCGTCGATTGAACCCGTCTCGGGAAGGCGGGGGTCTGGAGGGTCTGCTCACAGCTCAGCGTTACTCTGCCTCCGACCTCGCGGGCCTCCGGAAGATGTCCGGAGCCGCGGCAGGAAACCGGCCTGCCCCCTCGCATCCCGGAACGTACCGCACCCGTCACTGGCCTGCCGTGAGACCCGGCTCCGCCGCGCTGTCGAGCCGGTCCCGGCCCTAAAAGGAGCGACGATGGAACTGTTCGATCAAATGGCGAGCATGGGACACGAGCGCGTGGTCGTGTGCTCCAACCCGGAGGTGAACCTCAAGGCGATCATCGCCGTTCACTCGACCGTCCTCGGCCCAGGTCTCGGCGGCGTTCGCATGTGGCCCTACGAGAGTTTCGACGAGGCCCTGATGGACGCCCTGCGCCTCTCCCGGGGCATGACGTACAAGGCGGCGGCCACGGG
Source organism: uncultured Thermoanaerobaculia bacterium (assembly GCA_964539125.1). Lineage (GTDB taxonomy): Bacteria > Acidobacteriota > Thermoanaerobaculia > Multivoradales > DATKCC01 > CAVUBL01. The sequence continues at coordinate 7,954 of CAZIIB010000073.1, forward strand.
CCTGAACCTGGGCGGCGCCAAGGCGGTGATCCTCGGCGACTCCAAGAAGGACAAGAGCGAGGAGCTGCTGCGCAGCTTCGGCCGCTACGTCGACTCCCTCGGCGGTCTCTACATCACCGCGGAGGACGTCGGCATGCGGATGCAGGACATGGAGGTGATTCTCGGCGAGACCCGTTGGGTCACCGGAGTCTCCGAGGCCCACGGCGGCAGCGGCGACCCGTCGCCCGTCACCGCCTTCGGCGTCCTCCAGGGGGTCAAGGCCGCGGTGCACTGGAAGTTCGGGGACGAGAGCCTCGCCGGACGCAAGGTCGCGATCCAGGGACTGGGGAGCGTCGGCCGCTACCTGGCCGAGAACGTGATCCGCGAAGGCGCCGAGGTCGTGGGCTGCGACGTCGACCCCGACGCCGTGGCCAAGGGCCGCGAGCTGGGTGTGACGATCGTCCCGCCCGAGGAGATCGTCGGGGTCGCTTGCGACGTCTTCTCGCCTTGCGCACTCGGCGCCTCGATCAACCCCGAGACCATTCCCAAGCTGACCTGCCCGATCGTGGCCGGCGGTGCCAACAACCAGCTCGCCGACGAGGAGCGAGACGGCCTCTCGCTCTCGGAGCGCGGGATCCTCTACGTTCCCGACTACGTGATCAACGCCGGCGGCCTGATCAACGTCTACAACGAGCTCAACGGCTACAACCGGGACCGGGCCCTGCTCATGACCCGCCACATCTTCGACAACGTCCTGCGGATCTTCGAGCTCGCCCAGGAGCAGTCCATTCCCACCCACCGGGCGGCCAACCACCTGGCCGAGGATCGGATCGAGCGGATGAAGGGGCTCGGCTCGCGCCAGTGGAGCCGCTTCACCGGCGGCCGGGGCGTGCACATCCACACTTGAGGAACGCCTTGTCGAAGGAAGCTCCGTTGCGGACCGGCCGGCTCCGGGAAGCGCCTCGCAGCACCGCGACGAGGCGCCCCCGCCCACGCCGAGCTGCACGACCTGCGGTCACCGGCGTGCCGTTTCCAGAACGTCGAGCTCGCCGGTTCCGCCCCGGATCCCCTCGGTCCCCTTCCCACCCCGGGCACCGCAGCGCCAGGCGCTGTGGTCGGGGGAAGGGCACGCCCCCACCCGTCGAGGCCCTATCGAGACGCACAGCGCGTGCGTTCCGGGCCCCGCAGCGACTTCGGGTGCTCGCGGCGACCCTCCTGGCCGCCGCGGCGCTGCCGGGCCTCGGCCGGGCCGAGGGGCCCCGCTGTGACCTGGACACTCCCCTCAACGTCGCGAGCTTCGACACCGCGTCCGGCGAGGTCCTGGTCGCCCTGCCCGGACCAGGGCGGGAGAGCTACCTGATCTCCTGGCTTCCGGGCGGCACGGCGGCGCGGATCGAGCGGACTCCCGGCGACGGCGCCTGGTTCGCAGGATCGGTCGGCCCCGGCGCGCCCTTCGTGTTCGAGCGCTGCGGCGCGGGCTGCCTGCAGCCGATCGCCTACCAGGAGGGCGCCTGGAGCCCCCTCGGCGAGCCGATCAACATGCCCTCGGCGGCCACGGTGCAGGGGACGTACGACCGCTCCGGCCACCCCTGGGTCGTGGTCCACGGTCCGGCGGAGCGCCCCGGGTTCGATACCGCCTGGGCCTTCCGCCTCGATGGCCAGGAGTGGCGGGCCCGCGGCCACCTGGAGGTGACGGCCGTCGGCTCTCCTTCGGCCTTCCCCGCCCCCTGGCTCGACGATGCCGTCGTCACGGGGACCGGGCTGTTCTCGGTCACGGCCGAGCCCCGGACGTGGGTGAGCGGCCTGCCCGCGGGGAGCCAGAAGGCCGGCAGCCAGGTCGTGCCCCTCGGCGAGCGGGAGATCGCCTTCCTGTCCGCCGACGGCGTCGCCTTCCGCAGCGCCGACGGCGGAGCCACCTGGGCACGAGCTGCGTGGCGGCCCTGGTCCACCGGCACCGCCGAGCCCTGGGCGCGGGGCCGGGACTTCGACGTCGACCGGCCGATCGCGGGCGCGTCGGATCTCCTGCCCCTCGTCTGGTTCGACCGCCGGCTGGCGGGCCGGGAGCAGGTCCTGCTCACCGAGATGAGCTCCCGCGGTCGCTGGCGCCAGGTAGCCGCCGGAGCGGCGCGCCTTCCCACCTCGCTCGGGCAGGACCTGGACGTCTCGGCGGTGCTCCGAGACGGCGAAGGGCGGTGGACGGTCCTCTTCGGGTGTGTGACGAGCGGCGGAACGCCCTCGTTGGTGCTCGCCGAGGCGGCCGAAGGGGCCCTGGGCGCGCCGCGTCTCGTGCCCCTTTCCCAGGGGTCGGCGACTCCCTGACC
>CAZIIB010000074.1:0-10190 GCA_964539125.1 uncultured Thermoanaerobaculia bacterium
AGTCGCCGTCGTTGTCGAAGTCCTCGATAGCTGCAGCGCCATAGGCGCGCTCGCCGTCGTCCACCCCCCAATTGGTCAAGGGCCCTATAGTGCCGTCGTCGCTTATGGTGAAATAATTGTGCTGGTCGTTGTAATGGATGACCACCTGGCCCGCCACGAGCAGCTCGCCCGAGAGGGCCTCGACCCGCACCGTGAAGCCGTTCTGTATGCCTTCGGGCGGGAGCGGGTGGGCTCCGGGGTTGATCTGGCGGAACTTTCCGGCGGGCGCGTAGAATCTCTGTGTCCCGTCTCCGAGCTCCTTGCCCTGGAGGTCGAAGTAGTGGACCTCGTAGGCCGCGACCTCGTCACCCGGGTTGTAGATCCAGAGCGTGGAGCGGAAGGTGTCGTCCTGGCGCAGACCCACGAGCGTCAACGGCTTGCCCGGCACCGCGGCCTGATCGGCGGTCAGCGCGGGCATGAACTGGCCGTAGAGCTGGGACGGGTCGGAGATGTCGTAGCTCTCCCCCTGGACCACCGGATAGACCCCGGAGCTGCTGTCGCAGTGGACCGCCAGGACGCCCACCGAGTTGCCCACGTCCCACTCGTTCACCACGTTCTTTCGCCGGACGGTCGCCCCCGGCGGAAGCGTGATGTGGATCGGGTCGGTGGTCTGGGACGTGACTCCGGGCGGCGTGTAGGTGATGTCGCACATGGCCGCGGCGTCGCCCGGGTTGCTCATCACCAGGTCGGTCTGGAACACGCTGCCATTGAGCCCCGGCGTGTTGAGCGCGCCGACCAGGAAGACGTCCTGCGAGTCCGTCCGGCCGGGACGCACGAAAGCCGGGTCCTTGGCGGGCAACCGGAGGTTGGCGCCGAAGGGGTACGGGGTCGGGCTCCCTTCGGTGGGCTCGATCTCGACCCGGTAGTCGGCCTGGTTGTCGACGCCGAAGGTGTCCCGGATGACCTCGACCGGCCACACCTTTTGCCCGAAGGGGGCGACGACCAGCGGGTCCGTCGTCGAGTAGAGCTCGTCGCCGAGGGCGTCGAAGAAGCTCAGGTCGTACTTGAGCTGTTTGTCGCTCGGGTTGTTGATCCCGAAGTAGGCCAGGCGGTCGGCGGTGGCGTTGAGGCCCGCCAGCTCGAAGACCTGGGCGGGCCCGGTGCTGATCGCTTGCGGCTGGCTCCCGAGCGGCAGCCCCGGCACGACCTGCCCGAAGGTCTGATCGCCGGCCAGGAAGGTCGTGTTGAACGAGGTGACGACCGGCGTTCCCGAGCCCGCCGTGGGCTCGATGTAGAGGAAGCCCTTCTGGTTCGGACGATCGAACTCGTCGGTGAGCACGTCGGGCAGGTAGAGCGTCGCGTGGGGTGCGATCGTCTCGGTGACCTGGGGCGGATCGACCTCCGGCCCACCTTGCTGACGGTAGGTGATCGTCACCTCCATCGTGTCGTCGCCGGGGTTGTTCAGGTAGAGGTCGCTCGTCTGCGGAAGCGCCTTGTCGGAGTCGGCCTGGGCGATCCAGGGCACGACGACGTCTCGCGGGGAGGAGACCGGCTTGCCGGCGATCAAGAACGTCCGGGTCGCGGAGGCGCTGCTGTCGGTGTTCGAGGCGGTGTACTCGACGGTGTAGGAGCCTGGCTCCGTCCAGACATGAGTCACGTTCTTGCCCGTTGTCTGGGTGCCGTCCCCGAAGTCCCAGGCGTGGCTCGTGGCTCCCTTCGTGGTCCCGGTGAAGCTCACCTCCGCACCGGTCTCGGCGTCACAGTGCTGGTTGCCGAACTCGTTCACGCATGAGGCACTCGTGTCGAAGGTCGCCTCGAACGGGGGTGCTCCCGTTACGACCACGCTCTTCGTCAGGCTGTCGGAGGGGCAGTCCGGCGCATAGCATCCCTGCTCGCCCACGCTCAGCTTGACCTTGTAGGTCCCTCCGTCCGCGAAGGTGTGGGTGGCGACCTTGTCGGTCGAGGCCCCTCCGTCGCCGAACTCCCAGTAGTAGGTCAGGCTCGTGCCGGTCGAGGAGCTCGCATCGAAGGTCACTTCCTGGCCGACGGCGGGCGCGGACGGGCTGACCGTGAAGGCGGCGTTGAGGGAACCGCCGCCGCCGCCGCCGCCGCCGCCGCCACCACCGCCACCGCCGCCACCGCCGCCGCTGATGCTCACGGACCAGCGGCCGAGCGCAGAGCCGCACGCGCTGTTCTTCGCCGTGATGGACTTGGAGCCCGTCGAGGAGAAGGAGATCGTGGCCGACGAGATGGTCGAGGAGACCGTAACCCCGGTGGCCGTCCAGGTCCAGCCGTTGGCCGACGGCGAGCAGTTCGAGGCCGAGGCGGTGAAGCCCAGGGACTGGCCGACCTTGCCGGAGGTGGGCCCTTTGATGGAGATGCTCGCGGGCAACGCCGAGACGATGGTGATCGCCTCCGCCGTGTAGGTGTCCGACTCGTTGGTTCCCCGCCGCACCTGGAGCCTGGGGCTGAAGGGCCCCCCGGGAGACGAGTAGAGGTGGCTGTTGACCGGCGCGTTGTGACCCGGGTCCTCGTACGTACCGTCACCGTTCCAGTCGTAGTCGTAGAATTCCGCGCCGGTCGAGCTGTCGCTGAACGGAACGGCGGTGCCGGCCGTGAAGCTCCGCGTGCAGGGTGCGACCTGGCAGCCACCCATCACGTGGAACTCCGCGTGGAGGGGAGTGAGCTGGGCGATCGTGACGCCGAGGGGCTGGCTGAGCCTTCCCCCGGGGTTGGTCTGGGCTGCCACGCAATTGTTCACCTTCACCGTCACCTGGAACGTGCAGGGAAGGGCTCCGCCGCACATGGCGTCGACCTCGGCCTGGGTGTAGGAGTGCACCGGGTTCGGCCCGGTCACCGGGTCCGTGCTGGGCGCGTCGAAGACGCCGTTCCCGTCGAAGTCCCAGCTCCACTCCGTCGCCCCCGGTACGCTCGCGTGGAACTGGACCGTCGCCGAGGTGAAGTCGTCGTTGGTGGGCGTGAAGGTGTCCGGAATCGCCGCCAGGGGCTCGAGGGTCACCGTGGCGCTGCCGGTGGCCGTGCCCGCGCCGTTGGTCACGGTCACCATGCCGGTGTAGGTGGTGTTCGAGGCGAGCTGGGGCAAGCTGCTCGTGTCCCAGATGAACGGGTTCCCCGTGCCGGTATCCAGCGAGCCGCCGGTGTCGCTGACGTCCCACGAGTAGCTCAACGTCGGCTTGCCCGTGACGTCGTTCGCCTGGAAGGTGATGGGTGTGCATTGGGGGGCGGTCGACGGCGAGGCCGTCACGCTCCCCACCGCCGGCGCGGGGTCGAGGATGTCGAGGGTCACCGAGCCCTCGGCGCCCGGGCAGGCGGTGTTCGTGGCGCTGACGGTCTTGGTGCCGGTGGAGCCGAAGCTGATGGATGCCGTGGCGTCGACGTCCGAGACCGTCTCACCCGTGGCCGTCCAGCTCCAGCCGGAGGGGTCGGGCGTACAGGCCTTCGCCGAGGCCGTGAACGTCGCCGGAGATCCGGCGTAGCCGCTGCTCGGTCCGCTCACCGTGATCGTCGGATTGACGTCGACCAGCTCGTGCACGTCGAAGAGCGTCCAGGCGGCGCGGTAGAAGTACTTGCCGAAGACCTTCCCCACCCGAGGCATGATGCGGTTGAAGCCGGTGCTCCGGGTGGCGTAGTAGTAGCTCCAGTAGCCGACCTGCTGGCCCGAGATGATCTCGGTGGTCTGCGGAGTGAGATCTTCGGGGCCCGTCGTGGTCAGGTGAGAGAGGTCGTAGAGCCATTCCGCCTGGACCAGATCGGGACACTGGGTTTCGGGACCGAAGTACAGGTAGCCGGTGCCGTCGCTCCCCCGCGAGTAGGTGACCCAGCGGACGTAATTCCTGAAGGGAAGACCACCATCGTCCTTTGCCGGCCAGTTCGAGGTCCAGACGAGGGGAGGGTTCGAGCAGCCGTCCGCGAGGCAGCCGCTGATCTCCCGGATCTGGGCGTTCTGTCCGAAGGGCTGGACGGCGAGGAACTGGCGCCCTTGTTGCTCCCAGGCGGCCACCCCGCCGATGAGGCTGGAGCTGAAGAGCTTCCCGCCGGAGGTGAGGTCGATCGGGGAGCTCGGGTTCGAGACGTTCCAGAGCTTCACGCCGGCGTGGCCGAGCGGAAATCCATCCCCGGGGCCACCACTGGCGACGACGAAGGTCCGGCCATCTGACGTGGTGAAGCCGTCGAGGTAGTTGTAGGCTTCGGAGCCCGGCAGACGCCCCACGAAGACGCCGCAGCTCGTGCCCGTCGAGGTGTCCTCCAGGCAGCCGGAGCTCCCGGCGTAGCGGGTCTTGGCGGCGGTGAGGTCGTAGACCAGGAGACCCACGCCTCCACTGGAGGCCGCCGCGAAGGCATAGGTGCGGCCGCCGATCTTCGTAACCCAGATCTGGTGGGTGGAAGGACCGCTGTCCTGGTAGAGGATCTTCGGATCCCGTTTGTCGCTCGTGTCCCAGACCGCCAGGCCGAAGGGGGACGACCCGGAGATCGCCACCAGGCTCGAATCGCCGGGAGCGGCGTCGACGTCCCACATGAGCCAGCGGTTCTCCTGGTAGCCGATGTTGTCGAGAAAGTCCCCCTTCCCCTGATCGCGGGTTGCGAGGAGCTTGGGGTCGCTGGCGTTGGCGCCGGTCGCGTCCCAGACCTGGAGCCCGAAGGCGTAGGAGGTGAAGACGTAGCCTTCTTCGACGTCGACGGAGGAGAAGAGCGGATGCTTGGAGTCCGTCGTCTGGTTCCCGCCGACGTACTCCGTCGTGTCGCGGGCGTCAGGTACCGGGCCCACGTCCGTGGGCTGGAGCCGGCCCCAGAAGACAGACGGCGTTCCGCTGGCTCCGGTGTTCGCCGGGCAGACCGCCCGGGCGGCGAGGCCGCTACCGAGAAAGAGGCCGAGAGAGACGAAGCTTGCGAGGACGCTTCGAGAGCACCGAGTTCCGATTACCACAGCACGATCCTCCATCCGTCTTCCGCTCGGATCAGCGGAGTCAGCTCGAGAACGACGTTGGACCAGGGAACCCCGTCCCCGTTGCCGAATACCGCCCCGCACCGGGTCGGTGGCACGTCTGTTCGTTCCGAAGCGGCATGGTACACCAGCATGAGATAGAAGGCAAGCTATCGATTGGGGCACGACATGAGGTGAAGCACTGTCCCAAAGGGTAGGTACAGACAAAGAAGGGGTGGGCCGGTCGCGAACGACCGGCCCACCCACTAACTAGCTACTGCTGACCTTCGCTGGAAACCACTCTCTACTGGATCAGATGAGAGGGGTGTCGCAGACGGTGTCGAGCTTGATGGCGTCGAAGCCGACACTGAAGCGACCCAACGCGCTCATGACCGCCGTGACCCAGGCCTGCGACGGCTGGTTCCCGGACAGGTTCAGATCGAGGTACATCCAGCCGAAGGGCGAGGACGGCGCCAGGCTCTGGCTCCCCGGAACCTGTGAGTCCACGACGTTGTAGCTGCCGGACTCGATCGGGAAGCAGGTCTGCTGACCGCCCGTCGGCGGCGAGACGTCGGAGGTGGTGAAGCAACGCTGCTGGCCGTTCTCCTCCTCGTCGAACGCCACCACCAGGCTCTGGTTCAGCGGGTACCAGTCCGTGCCGGCCTCGGCAGGGCAGGTGCCGTCGGGGCCCGCCGTCTTGAAGCTCTCCATCGAGTCACGCCACACCACGTAGTTGGTACCGCCGTCGAAGTCGCCGCCCTGCAGGTAGCGCACGGCGAACTGCGAGGCGAGACCCTCGCGCTGATCGACACCGGTGTCGCTGACGTAGCGATGGTAGAAGGTGAAGTCGCCGGCGGCGAACGGGCAGCGGCCCGCGCCGTTGCCGACGTAGCCTTCGTAGCCGTCGGCGGGGTTGCAAGCCTCGATGTGGACCAGCGTCTCACCCTGGGCGAAGTTGTTCAGGTTGTCGACGTAGAAGTAGTCGCCCCACAGGATGTTGGTGAAGGCGGCGGTGTTGGTGAAGTAGCTCGAGTCGACCGGGAAGTCCAGCGAGCAAGCGCTCACCGAGTCCACCGTCACGTACCCACGGGCGTGGTTGTCGCCGTAGTCGGTGCCCACGCAGCCGTCGAGGCTCGACGAGCCGCCGGTCAGCGCCGGGATCAGGTGGCCGTTGACGAAGCTCGACTGGAGCGGTGCATAGGTCGAAACGCAGGGGCCCGAGGTACCCGGGAAGTCGCCATCCTGGGGATTGCCGAGCGCGGTCCCGGTGTCGGGGCCGTCCGGGCTCACGGTGTCATTGCCGTCCAGCGAGTCGATCAGGGTCTGCGGCAGGTTGCCGGCCAGGATGTCGCGGATGCTGATCGTCTGGACGTCATAGCCGGTGAGGTAGACGTCGAAGTCGAGCACCGGAACCGACATGTCGGTCCAGAAGGTGACGTGGGCGAGCGCGGGGGCCGCCGACGCGTTGTTGATGGAGAAGAGGGTGTTGATGCCGTTCGGGTCGTTGAGATCGACCTCGAAGTACGGCAGAAGCAGCGTCGCCGCCGGCACGTCGTCGATCGTGCACATCTCGGCAAACGCCTGCCCTCCCAGAGCCACCAGGCTCACGAGAACGAGACAGACTACTAGTTTCTTGGACATGGAGACAATCTCCTAACTCCGTTTACGTGTTCGCTGTGCGCCTCCCTCGAACCGGAGGCTAGAAACTACATCTCTTCTTGCTTGTCGAATCACAGGCTCGCGCCTGCGTCTCGTTGGTGAACCACCGTAGCGAACATCACCTCCCGTTCAAAGTCTAGAGTACCGCTCAAAACCTCTATGCTCAGAAGGACCGAGCACCGAGCTGCGGGCTCGACCTTCTCATCCTCGGCTGTGAAGCGCAACATCTGTGAAGCGCTACGAGCTCGGAGCCTATCAGACTCCCGCCCGCAGCTCAAGCCCATCGTTCCGGCGCTCAGCCTGGCATCATCTGCCGCGAGAACTCATGACCCAGCCGGAATATGCTCAGACCGTATAGGGTCCGCGCCCGCCTGTCAAGGGGTCCGCGGGTTCTTTTTTTCGCGAGGGACGGCACCCGTCACCGGAGGCCCGGCGACGAGCTGGGAGCGAGGCGAGCTCGGGAGCCCTCTCACCGCTGGGGGGTCCAGGCTTCGAGCGACCCTCGGCTGAGGCATTTTTTCGCCAGGTCGGGGAAGAGCTGCTCGCTGCCCGGCTCCCCGGCGAATCCCATGACGACGACGTTGCGCCCGTCGTCCAGGCTCGCCACCCCCGCCCCATAGCCCTGGCAGCCCGGCTGGGAGGGTGCGAGCTCGGGGCTCTCCTCTCGGACGAAGCTCTTGTCGCCGGTGCCCAGGAGGACCCAACGATCTCCCGACCCGGTCAGGGCGACCAGGTCCTTGTTCCCGTCGCCGTCGAGATCGCCGACGGCGAGCGCCGTGACCCCGGTCCTCGCCTTCTCGGCGGCGACCGCCCTCCGGTGCCAGCTTCCGTCCTCGAGATCGAGCAGGTCGACGCCGGTCCACCAAGTCTTCCCGCTGGAAGCCGAATACCCCAGAAGCAGCTCGTCGCGGCCGTCACCGTCCAGGTCGGCCGCCGCGACCGCGGTGTAGATCCCCGGACGCGTCAGCGCGCCGAGCGACACGTCCTCCCAGCCGCCGTCCGCCTTCCCCATCTTCACGATGTTGCCCGCGCCGGCCACCCGGGACGCGATCGCGAAATCCGTCAGGCCGTCGCCGTCGAAGTCGCCGACGGCCAGTCCGTCGCCGAAGAGGCGATCGCGACCGGTCCCCTGGTCGTAGCGCTTCCACCGGCCCTCCCCCTCGTTCAGGAAGAGGATCGGCCCGCGGTCTCCCGTGCTGAAGTTGGGTGAGCTCGACCCGGGGTTGCGGACGAGGCGCGGCCCCTCGCCGACGGTCAACAGGTCGGGCCGTCCGTCGTGGTTCCAGTCCACCGCTTCGACGACCCGCGAGGAGAAGGGCGGAATCGGCTTGTGCGATCCGGGATTCCAGTAGGGAAGGCTCCCTTCCTCGCCCGGCTTGCCCCACTGCCGAAAATGGCCCTGACCGTCGCCTAGCATCACCACGAGACCGCGGAGGTGCACGGCGAAGGCGATGTCGAGCTCTCCGTCCCCGTCGAAGTCGGCCACCGCGACGTCGCCGTAGTCGAGCGGCGGTCCGTCGAAGGTCGCCTGACGCCACAGCCGCCATCCGCCCTTCCCGTCGCCCAGGAAGATCTTCGGCTGACCGTCGCCCTTGCGCAGCGGCCCGTGGACGATGTCCAGGTGGCCGTCCCGGTCGATGTCGACGAGCCGGAAGCCCTGGCGCCACTGCCCCCGGTTGGGCAGCCCCGCTCCGGTGCGAACCAGCCGAAGACGGTCCACGCTACCGACCTTCAGATCGTCGAGGTCGGCGAGGAGCTTCTCCGCCTCGGAGATCTTCGGCCGAGCCGCCTGGTCGGCCGTGAACTCGCGCTTGTAGATCCTCACGACAAGGGTGTCGGGCGTCTTCTTCTCGAGCTTGTAGGCCGCGCCCGGAGGAAGCATGACGTCGCCGTTGGGCGTGATGTGGTAGTAGGGCTCGCGCTTGACTTCGACCAGGTAGTATTTGCGCCCTCGATCGTCGACCATCCAGCTCCTGTTCGGCCCGGAGATGATCTTCCCCAAGCTACCCAGAGGAGACGTGGTGGGAACCTTCTCGTCGTTTTCGCTCGCCTGCGCCTGCGTCCCGGACGCTTTCGCGGCGGCGCTCGGCGCCTGCGCGGCGGGCCCGGCCGCCGTGCCGGCAGCCTGGGGCCCGGTGCCCGGAGCCTGCGAGGCACATGCGGTCGCGAGCAGGCCCCACGCCAGAACGAGAGCGATCGCGGCGACCGTCCGCCGGCGCGCGACACGGTGGGAGGCGTCGGCACCGCCCAGGGAAGAGGGGTTCGTCTCGGATCGCTCGTCGTTCATCTAAGGTCTCCTTTGGAGCTCGAGTCGGGGGCTCGATGGGTCGGTGGTCGTGGTACAGAACCTGCATCCAGAGCGCCGCACGGGTTCGGCGGCAGTGCAAGAGCGATGCCGCTGCGGACGGATTCTGCGGACGCGCGGCGAACCGCCCGGGGGCGGCTCGAAAGTCATGACTCCGTGAGGACTCACGATCGAGGAGCACACGGTGAAGACCCACCCCCACGCTGACACCTTCTTCCGGCGCCGAGGCGCCATCTTGGCACTTGTCCTCCTGGTCCTGGGATTTGCCGCCGCGCCCTCCCGGGCGGCCTCCAGCGCCGAGGAGCCGGCGAGCTCTGCGAGCCAGGGCGGACTCTCGGCGGCCGAGACGGTCTTCGACTTCGGGACCCTGGTCAAGGGGGCCAAGGCCGCGCATACCTTCGTCCTGCACAACGCCGGGAAGGAACCGGTGACGATCGAGCGTGCCGAGCCGTCGTGCGGGTGCACGGTGGCCGATTTCGACAAGACGATTCCGCCCGGCGGCGACGGGGAGGTGCGCACCCAGCTCAACACGGCGGAGATCAACGGGATGGGCTCCAGCGCGATCGGGATCTTCACGACCGGAAAGGCGGGCGCCGCCCTGGTCCTGCATCTGAAGTACAACGTCGTTCCCAAGCTCCTCGCCTTCCCCGGCTACGCACGGTGGATCTACGTGCAGCACGAGAAGCAGGGGACCATCTCCCAGACCATCTATTCGAACGACGGGGCCGACTTCGACGTCGTCTCGGTGGATTCCCCGATGTCCGCCATCAAGGTGAGCTTCCGCAAGGCGACGAAGGCCGAGCGCAAGGAGGGCTTCGCGGGCAGTCAGTGGCACCTCGACGCCACCCTGGAACCCGACGCGCCGGTCGGCGCCATCACCGGCTACCTCGTCGTCCACACCACCCACCCGCTCCAGGCCGACCTGCGGATCCCGGTCTCGGGGTTCGTCCGCCCGGCCCTCTTCGTCAGCCCGCAGGAGGGCGACTACGGGACCCTCCACCTCGACAAGCCGAGAGAGGCGACCTTCCACATCCGCAACTTCGCCACCGACCCGATCGCGCTGACCGAAGCCCGGACTTCGGTGCCGGGGGTCACGGCGAAGATCGAGCCCGTCCAGGAGGGCCGGCGCTACAGGGTGGTCCTGCGCTTCGACCCGAAGGTCATGAAGCCCGGGCCGTTCGCCGGCGAGCTCAGGATCACCACCGACAGCGAGAAGGTCCCGAGCCTGACCGTCCACCTCTCCGGCACCCTCTCCCCGCCGAAGAGCGCCGACTCCCAGTGAAGCTCCGCCTCAAACCGACGAGG
>CAZIIB010000075.1:0-10105 GCA_964539125.1 uncultured Thermoanaerobaculia bacterium
CCCCCTCCTTCTCCCCGACCCTCTCCTCACCCCCGAGGGGAGGAGAGGGCGCCCACGCCCGGGCGCTGTCGTCTCTGAGGCTGTCGTGGGTAGACTGTGGGTTGCTACACTTCGGATCACGCTGACTCATGGGTCGTCTCCATGTGTCGGCCAGGGCGCGGCGGTGGGGTCCGACCCACCACGTGCCCGCTTTGTGGCCATGTGGATCGTGGCGTCCGGCAACGGCGTTCGCAGCGGCAGCCGGATCGCGGCTTCGATGGACGTGGCGGTGCGGTTCGGGTTCGGCTCCTGTCGTCGTCCTCCTCTCTCCGGCGCATTCGATCTACGCCAACCTTACGCCACGCTGGACCAGAAGTCAAGCAACTGCCCCAACCTCATCATCCCGACCGAGGGTCGCGTTTCTCGACTTCCCTCCCCTTGTCATCCCGACCGGAGGGCCAGGCGGAGCCTGGTCCGGAGTGGAGGGATCTGGGCGGGGGAGGTTGGTAGCCTCCGCCTCGGGGCGGGACGGGGATCGCTCGCCGGGGAACGGCGCGCGCTTCTCGAACCATGCCCCGCAGGCGCGCGCCTCGGCTTCACCCCGGCCCTGCACGCCCGTCGAACTCCCACCGCCCAAGCGCCGCCGAGGCTCAGACGTCCCCAACGAGCGACCCCCGTCCCGCTCTATCGCTAACCACCCGCTGCACTCCTACCAGAACTCAACGTCCCGACCAGCCTCCCCAGTAGACGGGCGCCTACTTCCGCTCAGGAATGCAACCGATCCGGAGACCGGCAGAGACCCTTCGAGAGCTCTGCTTGACGTCGCACGCTAGCCTGCCGTAAACTACGTAGCAACTGCGAAGATACCGAGGCGGCGAACCGAGGTGGTCCCGGCCTGCGGTGAACCCGTCCCAGCGGCCGAGACCCGGAACACCAGCTTAGGTTGCCTCCGATTTCGAAGATGTCCAGTGTCCAGGACCACATGGCTAAGATGCTCACTCTAGAGAAATCGGCCGTGTCCTCAAGATGGGAGTAGGCAATGCGTTCTAGAAGGGTAGCTCTCTTCCTCCTCGCCACGACCTGCCTCCTTGCGTGCTCTAAGAGTCTCACTAGAAGTTCCGCAGCCGACCTCATTAAGGCTAACGCCACATTCGAAGAACCAATGTCCGTGAAGCTCCCAGTCGGCAAGATCTGGTTCGATTTCCGCAACTTCTACAACTTCTTTCCCATCCGCAACTTCGAACGGATCGGCCTCATCAATGTCTTCGAGACGGGGCGCACCAGTGGGATGTGGAGCAAGGAGTACGTCGTCCGATTAACCTCAAAAGGTGAGAGTGAAAAGGCGAAATGGGAAGCCACTGACGAGAAGATCAACTCTTGGTTCTCACCACCCTCGCCTGAAGCAACAATTTACTTAGTTCCTATCGCAACGCGCAAGCTTGACGAGATAACAGGCATCCGCACTCCAGGCGATGAACCCCGCGAAGCCGTGGCCGAATTCTCGTGGCATTGGGAACCCACCCAGACTGGGCAAGAGCTTGAGAAGAACCCACCGACTCAGAAGCAAGAGACGGAGGCGCTGTTCCAGCTATATGACGATGGCTGGCGAGTTGGACGCCTCAAACTCACAATATTCGATTGACCCACGAGGACTCAAATGGGCGTGCAAGTTGTAGTTATATCTATTATGGTGGCAATATCTCTCAGTCCGTCGACCATACTTGCAGCAGTTGCGGAAAAAGAGACCGCCAGCGACATGAGCTCCCCTGAGCACCTCGAAGTGCGTCGTGGCGACACGCAGCATGGATTCACCTATGACTCCTCGGGGCAACTATTCTATAACTCGAAACCCTTCAAGCCAGCCATCATCGCTCCAGAATACATTACTGCCTTTGACATCTCTCTGCTCCCACGCCGCGCGCTTGCCGCTGCGATCGGAGACGACCTCGATGGCCAGAATATTCTTTACCTCCTGAAGCTCGGAACGGGTGTTGCTGTGCCCTTCCAGAACGGTAAAGTAAAGTGGGTGGCCGCACGCAAGGTCTTCTGGAGTCCCTCCGGGAGGTACCTGCTGGCCCTCTGCGCATACGAAGAACAGCGGTTTCTTCGTGCCGACATCAAGACAGGCGAAATAGTTGTGGGTCCTTTTCTGGCGCCGAAGGATGTGACGCGTCAATGGACCATCCATGGCGAACCAAGGTGGGACGGCAGCACCGACGTCTTGTATTTCGAAGTCGAGGAATTCTGCAACCCCTTCCAAGATGCTTGTGGCCCTGACGCTGAAAATTCTGGAAAAGTCTTGGCGAGGCACGAGGTTCGTCTCGACGCAGAGACATTGGCTTTTCGCGTACGCTGACTGTCGCGGGGTGTCCATCGGTGGCATTAGCGCTGACCCGGCATTGCTGGCAGAGGCGACCGCGATGTTTTGGTCGACCTAGGAGAGCCGCCGAGCGGTAGGGGCGGGGCCGGCATTGAACAGTGCCACTTCCAGTTCGGGCTCATCCCGGCTCAGAGCCAAAAGGGTCAGATTGGAAGGATTCGCGCTCTGGAAGAGGTTGCGTCCAGCACTACGATCGCGCCCGCTTCGAGATCCTCCCCGTGTTGCCGTAGAGCGCGGAGCACGAGGTCTCCGATCCCAGAAGGCAACACATCTTCGGTTCGAACCTGGAAGACGCTGGGTCCCGAAGCGCGGCTCAGCGCGACCATCCGCGAAAAGTCGAGGTCGTGGCTGAACACCACGTACCCATGCTGACGAGCCCAGGCCATGATGACGGTGTCTGGGGCCCTCGGGTCGCCGACGTCGGACCAGTGAACAGCAATGTGACCGCGCTCCTCAAACCGGAAAGGTGCCATCCGAGTTGCAGACCGCCACCGAACGAGAGGGGCGGGGCCGGGGCGGCCGCCTGGAGGTGCCAGCGGCCGCGCAGCAAGCAACTGCCGTGGAAGGGCATGGACGGTCCCGCGCGGTGGCGCTGTCAGGCGAGGGCTACGCCCGGAGTCATCCCACCCGCACCGAGCCGGAGGGCGGACGCCCCGGCCCCGACCCGGCGGTCTCGCCACTTGCCGGACCACCCCCTCGAGAGCTCGACCCGCCTCGAAGGCGACGGCTCTGCTGCCCACCCGCGGTAGGATATGGCACGACCTGCCCGGAATACCCCTTCTGGGCAGACCGGGTCCGGTGGCTGGCAACGGAGGGGTGAATGGATGCCACGGAAGATACGCGATCTGATCGCCGAGTTGGAAAGAGCAGGCTTCGTGGATCGTGGCGGCAAGGGCAGTCACCGGAACTTCGTTCACGCGAAGGTCCAAAAGCCCGTGACGATTTCCGGCCAGCTAGGAGATGACGCCAAGCACTATCAGGTCCGAGCCGTCCGCCTGGCCCTCAAGGAGCTGAAGAAATGAAAGACAGCGCGAAGTACGCCAAGATCGTCGAGTGGTCTGAAGAAGACCAGTGCTATGTCGGTAGCGCGCCCGGTCTGATCTTCGGTGGCTGTCACGGCGACGACGAGAAAGAGGTGTTCGAAGAGCTCTGCCAGATCGTCGAGGAAGCCGTCGAGCTGTACCGGAGAGAGGGCAAGCCCTTGCCGCCCCCAACCTCGGGACGCGACCTCGCGAATCGCCTGCAAGACGTTGCCTGACCCGCCGCGCTGCTATTCTCCACCCTGCTGCTTGCGGGCGGTCTCCGAACGAGAGGGGTGGGGCCGGGGCGACTTCGAGGCCAAGCGGATGCCAGAGTAGGGACTCGATGACTGCGACCGGACGGCGATTCTTCCTTTGCGTGGCAGATGAAGGCTTCGCCGCCTCCCTGCGACTCCGGACCGTCTATCCGGCGCTCAGCGATCCCGACGCCGAGTTCCACGGCCTGCTTCGAATCGTCGACGAGTCCGGAGAGGACTACCTCTTCCCGGCGACTCTCTTCGTCCCGATCGATGTTCCCGACGCCGCCGTCAAGGTCTTCGCCTGCGGGGCCTGAGAAACTACCACCGAAGGGTCGAGCCATGGCACATCACAAGAGGCGACGCCCCAAGAACCGGCGAGCCGGATGCCTACTCTGCAAGCCGTGGAAGGTCAACGGATTCGCTCAGCGCATTCGCGTCGATGGTCAGCGATTCTCGGACTTCCGGCGAATGAAGGCCGCGCAAGAGCAGCTACGTTGTCACCGTCGGGGAGCCTGAGCTGATCGGTGCCGGCCCGGCCTGCCGGTCTGGGTACCTGGTAGACCAGCCTCGAGTTCGAGCCTGAGCCGGTCCCCGCGTGGATCGAGTCAGATCTGACGGACCTGTGCACTTGAACGGGCAGCATAGGCGAGCGCCGCCTGGATGTCCTCCTTCTCGAGATAGGGATACGCTCGAAGGATCTCGTGTTCCGACCGGCCCGCGGCCAACAGGCCCAGGATCGTGCCGACGGTCAGCCGCAGGCCCCGGATACGAGGCTTCCCCCCATGACTTCCGGATCGAGGGTGATAGCGACGATCGGCCCCCGCGATAGACTCCGGACGGAGGGGGGCCGACCCCATGGACCGCTACACCAGAGCCATCCGCAGCAAAGCGCGCAAGGGCTTCCGCGGCTACCCCATCGGCACCATCGCCCTCTACGGCCCCGACGACAAGCTGGCCACCAAGGTGGCGGTCGGCATCGTCCTGGGCGACGACCAGGAGCCCGCCGAGCTCGAACGCTGGATCTCCGACGGCGAAGACATCCGCGGCGACGAAGAGGTCCAGCAGGCCGTGCTCGAGTTCCTCCGCAAGCACCAGGTCAAGTCCGTCGTCCTGGCCGACCGAATCCTCGGCTGCCCCCACGAGGAGGGCATCGACTATCCGGAGGGCGAAACCTGCCCCGAGTGCCCCTTCTGGGCGAACCGGGACCGGTTCTCCGGGGAAGTCGTGAACTGAACCGGCGAAAGAACGCGCCGGCCCCGCCTCCGCGGTCTCGGCACCCGGCCCTCCGGCGTCTCGACGGGCCCGGCGTGGGCGGTTACGATCGTGCCCGAGGAGACGACGACATGCCCCCGGAGACGATGTCCACCGAGATCTCGCCGTCGACCAAGGCCCTCGGCTTCTGGTCCGCCGTCCTCGCCACGGTCTTCAGCCTCGCCTACGTCGTCGCTCAGGTCGCGGAGTGGATGGGGCTCATGGGCTCCGGAGGCGGCGCCGAGAACGCCAGCACCCCCCTGGGCCTGGTCGTGCTCCTCACCCCGTCGCTCTTCCTCGGCTCCGCCTTCCTGGTCCTCGTCGTCAGCGTCCATCACGTGGCCTCGCCGGACCGGAAGATCTGGAGCCACGTCGCCGTCGTGTTCGCCGCGGCCTACGCGGTCCTGGTCAGCATGAACTACTTCGTGCAGCTCACCTGGGTGATGCCCCGGCTGGCCGCCGGCCGCACGCAAGGGATCGAGCTCTTCCTGTTCACGCCGTTCGATTCCTTCCTCTACGCCGTGGACATCCTCGGGTACAGCTTCATGAGCGTGAGCACCCTCTTCGCGGCGGGAGCGTTCACGGGAAGGGGCCTGCAGAGGGTGGCCCGATGGTTCCTGACGGCGAACGGGCTCCTGCTGCCCTTCATCGCCCTCCAGATGTACGTCCACTGGCTGATCTGGATCGCCGCGCTCTGGGCGGTGACCCTGCCCGGGGCGACCTGGTCGCTGGCGATCCTCTTCCGGCGGCTGCCAACCGGGGGGAGGTCGTAGCCGCCATGCGCAAGATCATCGCCTACATCGCGACCAGCGCCGACGGCTACATCGCCCGGCCCGACGGCGACGTCGAGTGGCTCAACCGCCGGCCGAGCACCGACGACTACGGGATGCGCGAGTTCTACTCGACGATCGATACCATCCTCTGGGGGCGGAAGACCTACGACTGGGTCCTGGCCTACCACGAGAAGCAGGGCAAGACCGAAGACCTGTTCGACGCGAAGGTCGCCAACTACGTCTTCTCCCACCACCCGCCCGAGCACCCAGCACCGGGCACCCGGTTCGTCACCGAGCCGGTCGAGGACTTCGCCCGCCGCCTGCGCGCGACGCCGGGCAAGAACGTCTGGCTGATGGGCGGCGGAGAGCTGATCGCCTCCTTCCTCGACGCGGGCGAGATCGACGAATTCGACATCCACGTCATCCCGGTCTTCATCAGCGAGGGCATCCCCCTCATCGCCCCCCGCCACCGCGACATCCCCCTCACCCTGATCTCCTCCACCAGCTGCCCCGACGGAGTCGTCCGCCTGCGCTACGGAGTACCCAAGTAGCTCCGGAGCCACCCGGGGCAGAAGGCGGAGCCCCTGCCCCGGGCCGAGGGCCGCAACCGTGCTGCGGGGAACCTCCAAGCAGCGGGAGTCAGGGCTCGGCTCGCAGCAGATTGTTGACTCCGAAGGGAAGCGAATATAGGGTTCCGAGAGAGCCAAGTCCCTGCGGCCACGACCGAGGACCCGCCTGAGAACGCCTCTTCGTGCTGCGGCTGCACGTCTTCCATCGCTCTTTGAAGGAGGTCTCCCCGATGAGAAAGCTGGCTGTCTTCCTGCTCTTCCTCTGCGTCACGCCCGCCTACGCCTTACCCAACCTCGACTCGCCGGGGCCTGGGCGCGTCGCACCCCGGGCGCTCGGCCAACCCGCGGCGCCGTCCGGTGCAGCGGCCGGAACCTTGGCGCCGACGAATCAATTCCAGCAGTTCGTCCGCTACTCCGCAGAGAAGCGCTACTTCGAGGCCATGGCGAGCAATATGGCCTACTTTCGCGACGTCTTCACCGGCGGCGAAACCTACCACTCCAGCCCGAACGACGGTGACTCGTACTCGGCTCGCATGTACGGGCCCGACGGCTCGCTGATCTCCACCTGGTATCCGGTGGTCTTCCACAGCTCCTACAACGGGCAGCAGGACTGCTGGGTCGGCTTCTCCAGTGGCACGATCTGCGGTACGACGTCCATCGACATCACCTGGTTCATCCAGTCGCAGTGCTTCACCGACGGCATGTATCAGATGGACTTTCTCTACAATGGCCAACCCTTCTCCAGCGGCTCGTTCGACCTGCTGCCGGAGATCCCACCGGACAGCCTCCCGATGGACCTGACGACCTACAACCAGGGAATGTACGACGGCTCCTCGGATCAGACCAGGGATCACTACGACAAGCGCTGCTACGTCATGGACCCCGACGTTCGGCACGACTGCGACGGGAGGGCCGGCGAGCATCTGATCTTCATCAAGAAGCTGGGCTGTTACCTCTCGAGCGCCGCCCTGGTCACCACGTACCATGGGGTGACGCTGACCCCGCCGGGGCTCAACACGATCCTGAACGATACGGACGGCTACCACCAGGGCGACGTGGATCCCGCAAAGGTCGCCGACGCAGCCTCGGATCGCGGCGTCCAGATGAGCTTCATCGGCAGCGGGGCGACCAGCGCGCTCCTGCAGCAGATCTGCGCCTACGGGCCCCAGCTCATGGGAGTGAAGTGCACCTCGAAGAACGTCGCCGGCCACTGGGTCGTGGCCACCGGCTACGACCGCGACCAGAGCTCCTGGGACATCGTCGATCCCAGCGGTGGGAGGGCGACGACCCTGGCCGATTATGGCGACAAGTTCTGCTCCACGCGCATCTTCAGCGGCCCCGAGTACGTCGTGACGCTCAAATCGAAGATCATCGCGACGTTCCATTCACCAGTCCAGCTCCTCCTCACCGATCCTTCCGGCAGACGGCTCGGAGTCGACCCCGTGACCGGCGAGGCGTACGACGAGATCCCGAACGCCTACTACGACGACGTCGGATTGGACGACGACGAGACGGGCGACCGGGAGATCGACCCCCCCAAGCAGCTCTACTTGCCTCGACCCGACTCCGGCGACTACAGCCTGACCGTCCTGGGAACCGGCGACGGCACCTACACCGCCGACTTCGTGGCGGCGGACGCCAACGGCACCGAGTCGACGAGCCAGATCCAAGACGTGCCGATCGCCACTGGCCAGATCCAGAATCTCTCCTTCCACTACGACAGCACCGCGGGCTCTACCTCTACCCTGCAGCTCGCCGGCGGCTACGACGGCGGAGGCCAGCGGCCCCGGGACGTCAACAAGTTCCTCTCCTACGGCAACCCATCGGAGAGTCAGACCCAGCTCCCGGCGGGGACCCAGACCTTCCCGCTCCTGATCTTCTACGCTTCGGCGACCGATCCGAGCACCTTCTCGGCGGTCCTGGACGGGAACGACATCACCGCCCTCTTCAACCCGCAGCCGGGCACCTCGGAGATCGTAGAGCTGCCTCTCGGCTCAGGGAGGAACGTGCTCAAGGTGTCGATCGACGGCCAGCTTCCGAAGCGGACGGCTACCGACACGGATCGGCTGGTGTTCAAGGTGCAGTAAGGGGCAAGGGGAGCTGCCGGGCGAGAGCCGCGCCCGCAGCTCCCCGAACCCGAGCCGAGACGTCACCGAACGGTAGGGGCCGGGTGGTCCAAGAGGGGCGTCCGCCCGCAGGTGTCATCGCCCGCGCAGCAGGCTTCGGCCCGTGGAGGGCAATAGCGGCGCCGCGCGGTGGCGATGCCAGGCGAGGGCGACGCCGGCAGCCTTCACTCCCCGAGCCGAGCCGGAGGGCGGACGCCCCTCTTGGGCCGCTCGGCCCCGGCGATCTCGGCAACGAACCCTCAACCCCTAGGCCGCCGGCTAGCCACCCCCCTCCCTACCCCGCCCTTATCCCGCCAGCGGCGGCTTCTGACGCCCCTTGAGCTTCGCCCGCAGGAAGTCCCGGTTCATCCGGGCGATCCAGTCGATGGAGATCCCCTTGGGGCAGACCGCCTCGCACTCGCGGAAGTTCGAGCAGGCCCCGAAGCCCTGTGTCTCCATCTCCTCCACCATCTCCAGCACCCGGGTGAAGCGCTCGGTCTGCCCCTGCGGCAGGAGCCCCAGGTGAGCGACCTTCGCCGAGGTGAAGAGCTGCGCCGCACCGTTCGGGCACTGCGCCACGCAGGCCCCGCAGCCGATACAGGCCGCCGCTTCGAACGCCGCGTCGGCATTCTCCTTGGGCACCGGGATCGAGTTCGCCTCCGGCGCCTCGCCCGTGTTCACGGAGACGTAGCCCCCGGCCTCGATCACCCGGTCGAAGGCCGAGCGGTCCACCACCAGGTCCTGGAGCACCGGAAACGCCGCCGAGCGCCAGGGCTCGATGGTGATCCGGTCGCCGTCCTTGAAGTGGCGCATGTGGAGCTGGCAGGTGGTGGTCAGGCGCATGGGGCCGTGGGCCTCGCCGTTGATCATCATGCCGCAGGCGCCGCAGATGCCTTCCCGGCAGTCGTGGCCGAACTCGATCGGCCGCTCGCCCTGCTCGATCAGGCGCTCGTTGACCAGGTCGAGCATCTCGAGGAACGACATGTCCGGGCTGATGTCCTTGGCCGGGTATTCGACGAGGGCCCCTTCGGCCTCGGGGCTCGCCTGGCGCCAGACGTGGAGGGTGAGGTCCATTACTTGTAACTCCTTTGGCTCGGCTTCACGTACTCGAATTCGAGGTCTTCCTTGTGCAGCACGGGCGTCTGGCCGGCGCCCGTGAACTCCCAGGCGGCGACGTAGCTGAAGTCCGCGTCGTTGCGCTGCGCCTCCCCTTCCTGAGTCTGGTACTCCTCCCGGAAGTGGGCGCCGCACGACTCCTCGCGATCCAGGGCGTCGCGGCACATGAGCTCGGCGAGCTCCAGAAAGTCCGCCACGCGGCCCGCCTTCTCCAGGCTCTCGTTGATCTCCTCACCGTCGCCCAGCACCCGGACGTTCGACCAGAACTCCTCGCGCAGGCCGGGGATCGTCTCGAGCGCCGCGGTCAGGCTCTCGCGCGAGCGGGACATCCCGCACTTGTGCCACATCAGCGAGCCGAGCTCGCGGTGGATCGAGTCCACGGTCCGATCGCCCCGGATCGCGAGAAGCCTCGCCACCCGGTCGTGGACCTCCTGCTCGGCCCGGGCGAACGCCTCGTGACCGCTGTCGACCTTCTGGCCCATTCGCGGCGCCAGGTAGTTGCCGATCGTGTAGGGCAGGACGAAGTAGCCGTCCGCCAGGCCCTGCATCAGGGCCGAGGCGCCGAGCCGATTGGCGCCGTGATCGGAGAAGTTGGCCTCGCCGATCACGAACAGGCCGGGGATGGTCGACTCGAGGTTGTAGTCCACCCACAG
>CAZIIB010000076.1:0-9952 GCA_964539125.1 uncultured Thermoanaerobaculia bacterium
CACCCAGTCGTACATCCACTCCTTGATCGGTGAAGCGCTCCAGCGTTACGGCGAGAGTGCTCTGGACAGGCTTGAGTTCAAGAACTGTTCTCCCTCGGTGCGAAGCGTCATCGAGTTGGTGGTCGATTACTCCCTGGGGGGGTTTCCGGGCCAGGAGGCCGTGTAGGACTCCCCGGCTTCTCGAACAGGAGTCCGGGCCCGAATCAGGAGCGGCGCCCGTACGGACTCAGGGCTCGGCCGGCATTCCGAAGGTAGACTCGCCCCCGCCATGACGCGACGCATCCTGGTCACCGGAGCCCTGGGACAGATCGGCTCGGAGCTCGTGCCCGCCCTGCGCGAGCGCTACGGCGCCGAGCAGGTGGTCGCCTCCGACATCCGCATGATGGCGAGGAACGACCTCTTCGCCCACGGGCCCTTCGAGTTCGTCGACTGCACCAACCTCAAGCAGATCCAGGAGGTGGTCCGACGCCACGACGTGGGCACGATCCACCACCTGGCGGCGCTGCTGTCGGCGGTCGCCGAGGAGAAGCCGCAGGTCGCCTGGGACATCAACATGGGCGGCCTCTACCGGGTGCTCGAGGTGGCGCGGCAGAACCGCTGCGCCGTCTTCGTGCCCAGCTCGATCGGCGCCTTCGGCCCGGGGACCCCTCGGGTGGGCACACCCCAGGACACGATCCAGCGGCCCACCACCATGTACGGCGTGACCAAGGTCGCGGGCGAGCTGCTGTGCGACTACTACCACCATCGCTTCGGCGTCGACACCCGCGGCGTGCGCTTTCCGGGGATCATCTCCTGGACCGCCCCGCCCGGCGGCGGCACGACCGACTACGCGGTCGAGATCTTCTACGAGGCGGTGCGCCACGGGCGCTACACCTGCTTCCTGCGCGGCGACACCTCCCTCGACATGATGTACATGCCCGACGCCGTCCAGGCGATCATCCAGCTCATGGAGGCGGACCCGGCGCGCCTCGTGCATCGAAACGCCTTCAACGTCACCGCCATGCAGTTCACCCCCGAGCTGCTGGCGGCGGAGATCGCCCGGCACGTCGACGGCTTCGAGATCGACTACCAGGTCGACCCGGTGCGCCAGGCGATCGCCGACTCGTGGCCCG
Source organism: uncultured Thermoanaerobaculia bacterium (assembly GCA_964539125.1). Taxonomy (GTDB): domain Bacteria; phylum Acidobacteriota; class Thermoanaerobaculia; order Multivoradales; family DATKCC01; genus CAVUBL01. The sequence goes on from CAZIIB010000076.1 coordinate 1,113, forward strand.
ACTCGCTCGACGACAGCGCGGCACGCGAGGAGTGGGGCTGGTCGCCGCGCTACGACCTGCCGGCGATGACCGCCGAGATGCTGGAGAACTTGCGTCGCAAGCTCCGGGCCGACGACTGAGCCCGCCCCAAACCACCCACCGCAGAGACCGCAGGAGACCCACCCCATGCCTGTCGACCGACTCCACGGAGCCCTGAGCCGCCACCTGGACGATCTCGAGGAGAAGGGCACTCTCAAGGGTGCCGAGGACGTGATCACCAAGGTCCTCCCCGCCCAGGGCGACCGGGGCCCGCGCTACCTCCTCGCCGGCTGCGGCGAGCAGCCGTTCCTCAAGATGAACTCCAACGGCTACCTGGGGATGGGTCTGCGCCAGGAGGTGATCGCCGCCGAGGAGGAGGCCTCCCGCGCCTGCGGCACCGGGCCCGGGGCGGTGCGCTTCATCAGCGGCACCTACCGCCGGCACACCGAGCTCGAGGAGCGCCTGGCCGCCTTCCACGGCCGCGAGGCGGGCATGATCTACAGCTCGGCCTACGCCACGGTGATGGGCGTCCTGCCGCCGCTGGTCACCGAGGAGACCGTCCTGATCAGCGACGAGCTCAACCACAACTGCATCATCAACGCCATGCGCCTGGCCCGTCCCAAGGACAAGAAGGTCTACGGCCACAACGACATGGGCCAGCTCGAAGGCGCCCTCGCCCAGGCGGTGGGCACCGCTCGGCGGGCCGTCGTGGTCACCGACGGCATCTTCTCCATGCGCGGCGACCACGCGCCGCTGGCGACGATCATGGACCTGGCCCACCGCTTCGACGCCGAGTTTCCGGAGAACGTCGTGGTGGTGGCGGACGACTCCCACGGCGTGGGCGCCTTCGGCGAGACCGGCCGCGGAACCGAGGAGTACACGGGCGTCCGGGTCGATCTGCTGGTGGCCACCCTGGGCAAGGCGCTGGGCGTCAACGGCGGATACGTGGTGGGCTCGAAGACGATCCTGCGGTTCCTGCGCGAGACCTCCCCCTTCTACATCTACTCGAACCCCATCACCCCGGCCGAGGCCGCGGCGGCCGGCAAGGCGCTCGAGATCCTGGACGGCGAACGCGGCCGGGATCTTCTCGCCCACCTGCGGGAGATGACGCGCCGGTTCGAGGGCGGCGTCATCGAGCTCGGCTACGAGACCCTCCCCGGAGACCACCCGGTGACCCCCCTCATGGTCCGCGACACGGCGAGGACCGCGCAGCTCGTGGCGCACCTCAAGGCCAACGGCGTCCTCGCCACCGGCCTCAAGTTCCCGGTCGTGCCGCGGGGCGACGAGGAGATCCGCTTCCAGATCTCGGCCGAGCACACGGCGGCGGACATCGACCAGGTCCTGGCGGTGCTCGAGAGCTGGCCGGGGCGGGCCTGACCGGTCAGGGGAGGTCTCCCCGGCCGGCCCGGGAATGGACGGGCGCCGAAGATAGTTGTAAGATGCAACGAACGAGATCGGCCATGACCTCCGACCACCGCCATCACGCCACGACCTCCGCTTCCACGACGAGCCCGCCGTCGGACCCGAGCCTCGAGGCGGACGCCCGGGCGCTCCACCGCACGCTGGAGGACTTGATCCGCCTGATCCAGTTCCGGGACCGGGACCGGATCTGCTGCCACGACGTCTCGGTCTCCCAGTGCTACGCCCTCGAGACGCTCGCCCTGGCCGGCCCGCTCCGGCTCCACGAGCTCGCCGAGCGCCTCTATCTGGACAAGAGCACGGCGAGCCGGGTGATCGACGGCGTGGTGGCCAAGGGCTACGCCGAGCGCAACCGGCACCCGGAGGACGGACGGGCCGTCCTGCTGGAGCTGACCCCCGCCGGGCGGGCGCTCTACCAACGGATCGAGGCCGACCTGCTCGCCGAGGTGCGGGCGGTGGTGGCGGGCCTCGAGCCACCGGTGCGCGAGGCGATGACCCGTGTCCTCGGACAGCTCGTCCGCTCCGCCCGGGCCCGGATGGAGGTCGGCTCCGGGTGCTGTCGCCTGAAGGCGGTCTCGTGAATCCGATCCCCCTTTTTCGCCTGATAGTTGCATCTAACAACCAAAAGTGAGCGAGCCATGACGCCGACCAGCACCCCCTACTTCGAGCGCACCGCCCCCGAGTGGGACACCCTCCGGGCCGACCTCTTTCCCGACTCCTTGCGCGACCGCGTCGTCGCCGCCGTCCGTTGCCTGCGGGACCGGCACGACCCCGCGGTGGTCCTGGACGTGGGCGCCGGCACCGGCTTTTTGACCGGAGGTTTCCTCGCCGCCGGCGCCCGGGTCCTCGCCGTCGATCCGGCGGAGGCGATGCTTCTCGAACAACGGCGCAAGTTCCCCGAGGCCGTGGCGAGCAAGCGGCTCGTGCTGCGTCGGGCGAGCGCCGAGGAGCTCCCCGTGGCCGACGGTTCCATCGATGCCGTGGTCGCCAACATGGTGCTCCACCACGTCGAGGATCCGCCGACGGCGATCCGCGAGATGGCCCGGGTGCTGCGCCCCGGGGGCGAGCTGGTGATCTCCGACCTGGACACCCACGACCACGAGTTCCTGCGCACCGAGCAGCACGACCGCTGGCTGGGCTTCGAGCGCGCCGCCGTCCACGGCTGGCTCGAAGCCGCGGGTCTCGAGCGGGTCGTCGTCGCCGACGCGCGGGAGACCTGCTGCTCGAGCTCCGCCTGCGGGAGGGAGGACGCCCGGGTCCCCGTCTTCCTGGCCACGTCGCGAAAGCCGGGCGGCCCCGCGTGCGTCGAGAATCCGGCCGCCTGTTCCTGTTGACCCCTCACCGGACGAGCGAAAGGAGGTGATCGCCGTGAAGCGCTTCTTCGTGCCGCGCACCGCCCACTGCTGCGGGGGCTCCTGACGGTGCTGCCTCAAGTTCCCGGTCGTGCCGCGGGGCGACGAGGAGATCCGCTTCCAGATCTCGGCCGAGCACACGGCGGCGGACATCGACCAGGTCCTGGCCGTGCTCGAGAGCTGGCCGGGGCGCGGCTGACCCCGGCGGCGCCCGCCGCCCTCCGACCGGTTCCGGCGCCCGATCCGTTCGGGGCGGGGGAGGGTTGCCGCCGGGTGGAGATTCCTGATAACGTTTCAGTTGTATAGCTAGCAAAATACTTTCGGCGAATCTCACCATCTCCGGAGGTGCAGCCATGGTGGAGTCCGCGGCCGCCCGCCCGTCCCTCGAGCCCCTCGCCACGATCCATCTCGACCGGTCCCGCACTCCCCGGGCCTTCGATCTGGAAGAAAGCCTCTGGGAGAACGAGCTCGAGCACATGTTCGAGCTCGTCCTGCGCCATCTCCAGGCTCTCCACGAGATGCGCGATCAACCGGTCGATCGACAGCCCCGCCTCTCGATCGCCATCTTCGGCACCTACGGCTCCGGCAAGACGAGCCTTCTCAAGACCTTCGCCCGGCTCGCCAACGGCGGCGAGCTGGTGGCGAAGCTCGAAAGGAAGGAGCTGAGCCTCCTCGACGACAGGATCTACGCCCTCCCCGAGATCCAGCCGAACCTCATGGCGAAGGACGACCACTTCCTGTACGCCTTCCTCGCCGCCGCTCTCGAGGAAGACCTCCATCCGCGGGCCCCCAAGAGGCTCCATGGTCCCTCGGGTCGAGGCCCTGGCCTGCGCGCCGACGGCGAGGACTGGCGCCTCGAGCAGCGGCCGGAGACCGCGCAATTTCTCTCGCCCGTTCAGAGGGCCTTCCAGGAAGTAAGCGAGTACCTGCAGGTCGTGGACGAGAGCCACGGGGCGGAGGAATACGACCCGCTGGGCCTCAGCCTGGAGCGTCTGGAGCGCCACACCAGCGGCCTGCGCCTCAAGGAATCCCTCGCCGACCTCATCGTCCAGCTCGCCGAGAGGCTGGCCGGTCCGGCGCCCTCGCTGCTCCTGCTGCCGGTCGACGACGCCGACATGGCCCAGGAGAACCTGGTGGAGACCCTGGACAGCTACCGACGCTATCTGATGCATCCCCGGCTGGTGCCGGTGTTCACCTTCACTGATCGCCTCGCCGACGAGCTCCTCCAAGTCCACTTCGCCCGCAAGCTCAGCCTCGCCGAGAGCGCCGAGATCTCCAAGGGGCGGAATGAGACCTCGGGTGTCGCCAGCCTCACCCAGAACCTCGGGTTCCAATACCTGGCAAAGCTCTTCCCGGTGAGGAACCGGGTCCGCCTGGGACCCGCGGCCTCGCGGGTCCAGGCCTCCGAGTTCAAGACGGCGGACGGAGCCTGCGGTCTTGCCGTCGACCTGCTGCGGGCCGCGAGCGTCCTGCTCTTCGGATGCTCCGCGTGGCCGGTCGTGCCGGAGGTGCGGGCGGCCCTGCGGCCGTCGACGTTGCGCCGGCAGATCCAGGTCGTCGACGCCATGTTCGAGTCCCGCATCGAGGAGCTCCGAGGCTCCTTGCCGGGGGGAGGAGCTCCGTCGCCGGTGCCCGTCGGCCGGTGGGTCCAGGCCTTCGACGACTCCTGCTGGGCGGTTCTCAACGCTCACCGTGATGCCTTGGCGGAGTTCGATCTCCACGTCGAGGACCTCCAGAGCTGGAGCCCCCTTGGCTTGCGGCGCGCTCTGCTCGGGACGCTGCTCAGCCGCCCCCTTGCGCAGCGTCGGCAGCTCCTCAAGAGCTGGCGCTACCGGAGCGAGGATCGCCGCAGCCAGCTCCTCTCGCTCGTCGCCTTGAACGCCTTCCGCCCGCGGATGCCCGGCGAGGAGCCCGGAGGCGACGATCCACGGGAGTGGTGGGTCTTCCAGCGGGAGGCCGAGGGGTTCCCGCCACCGAGGGAGCTTCTCGGAATCGACGCGATGCTCGGCGTCATCTGGTTCCTCGAGATCTGGATCGGGTTCTATCTACCCCAGATCCTCGCGCGGCACGGGACGACGACCCTCGGCGAGGGATCGGAGCTTCCCAAGAGCGCCGTTTCCGAGAGGGGCCCCGCCCTTTCCCGATCGATGATCGCGGCGGGCTGGGGCCTCGGAAGTGGTCCGAGTCATGCCGTGCGCGAGTTCCTCGATCTCCTCCGGAAAGGACAGTCCTCGGGCACCGGGATGCTCCTCCTGAGGGCCGAGGGCTTCGAGGAGCTGCTCCGGAACGTCTCGACCGAGGCCGAGGGCACCAAGGGGAAAGAGAAGAAGACCGCTGACTCCTTGGAGAATCTGACCCTGCTGTTGCACCTTTGGTGTTTCTACGGCGACAGCGGAAAGGGTGGCTGGGCCGCGCTGTCCTTGTGGAAGGGCCTCGGCCTCATGGGCGCGCTCCTCCAGGAGTATCTGTTCTGTCAGGGCCAGGGACGAGGTGGTGAGGACTGCTTCAGAGAACGGGCCGACCGGCTCGTGGTCAACGCCTGTCGCGCCGCCCGGGAGCCCGGAGTCCGCGGCTCGGGGACGGCCTCTTCGTTCATGCGGTGGGATCCGGAGGAAGAGAGGTCGAGGGAGTCGACGAAGGTCGAGACGCACGGCGTCTCGAAGCTGGTGAAGGAGCTGGAAGCCTGGCTCCAGCGCTACGCCGGTCGCCGCATCCACCCCACGTCGCCAGCGATCACCCGGGAGGACAAGCCCGAGGAGGAGGACTGGAAAGGCTGCTTCATCCGCCGCCTCCACGGCGACCAGATCCTCGGCGAGCTGTGGCGGGACCTGGGCACCGCGTACCTGGAGCCGCCGGGCGAGGAGGACCAAGCGCCGATCTGGTCCGCTCTGCGATTCGCTCCCGACGGCGGAGGGACCGACGCGGAGTGCGAGTCCTGGAACGCCTCGACGGCCATCGAGAAATGGATGGCGGTCATTGAGCGCTACTTCGACTGGACGCCGCTGTGGATGCCCGACGGCGGGCGGGTGACGGTGGAGGGCGAGAGCCGTCTCGGCGACTTCTTCCGCGACTGTCCGCTGGTGAAGCGCTGGAAGAGCCTCGAAGGGGAGATCGGTGCCTTCGAGCTTCTCGAGAAGGTGCGGGAGGCGAAGGAGGGCAAAGGCGAAGAGGTGCCGGAGGACGGCTCGTGAGGCCTCAGCTCCCCCTGGAAGTCCTCGGGCTCATGGGGCCGATTCTGTCCTGGGTCGAGGGTGGCGAGGAGCTGCGCTTGCCGAAGCAGTGGATTGGCGGGGGCCTGGCGCCCGCCGCCCGGGAACGGGCGTGGCTGATCCGCGAGCTGCCCACCTACTCCTACGACACGGTCGACGAGGTGGTGCGCATGGCCCGCCGTGGCCGGGCGGCGCCATCGAGGCCCAGGGCCTGGACCAGTTCCCGCCCCCGGTGGCGGCTGGAGCCCCCCGAGGACTACTTCCTACCCGATGTCTTTCGGCGCCTCGCGAAGCGATACTTCCGGTGGAGCGGGAGCGACCTCCGTGTCCGGGCGGGCCTCATGGAGGAGGTCCACGAGCTCTCCCTGCGGTTCCCCGTTGGCCACCTCGTCCGCCACGCCCACGCGCGAGCCGTGGCCGCCGGCTTCCTGCGGGCGGAACGGGCGCTCGATCTTCCCGAGCAGCTCAGCGCGCTCCACACCACGTCGCGCGGGCTCAAGACGGTCGTCGACCGGGGGGTCAGCGAGGGGCACCTCCACTTCTGGGGGGTGACGAGCGCCGACGAGGCCTGGGCGGACCATCTCCTCCAGGAGCTTGGCACTGGCATCTTCGAGCGCTTCAGCCCAGCCGAGCTCCGCCTCCTCACTCTGAGCCGCTACGGGGCTCGCTTGCTGGCTCTCGGCCTCCTCCACGTGCGACTGGGGCTGGCGGTGGAGCCGCAGCTCCTCTTCTCCCTCCTCGAGCGCCTCGACCGCCTCTACCTCTGCCGGCTCGGGTCGATCGAGGAGTGGCCCGCGCAACAGGAGCTGCGCCGGGACTTCCAGCACGCCCTCAAGCGAGTCCTGTGGTATGCCGAGGCGGCCCACTCCGACCCGGAGATCGAGTGGATCCTGCGCCTCCTGAGCCGAGCGGCGCAGCGCCTGTGGCGGCGGCGCTCGGCCCTTCCCAAGCTGCCCGTGGAGGGGGTGCGCGAGCGGGTTTTCCTGGTCGAGCGACTCCACTTCGAGGTCCAGTGGACCCTTCTGACTCTCGGCCCGCGGCTGCGGGAGGATCCGCGGACCGGGACGGCGCAGCAACCGGGCCGGGGAGCCCGGCCCCGCGAGGTCGAGGAGGTCGTGTGGAGCCACGAGACACGGGGCGAGGGGCGCCTGCTCTGGGATTTCCTCCACCAAGCGCTCTTCCGGTATCTGATTTTCCAGACCCAGCACTGGCAGCTCGCCACCCAGAGCGGCCGGACCACCGGTCTGCGTCAGTTTCGGCGCTTCTACGGCGCCTCGCAGCGAGCGCCTTTCGACCGTAAGGGCATTGGGGTGCAGGGGCTGATCGTCGACCGCCTGCGCCGCTCGAGCTCGCTGCGCACGGTCGAGGGTCGCCTGAGCCCTCCGAGACGGGGTCACCGGGACCTGGTGCCCTGGGTACTGGGCTATGCCCGGGCGGCGCAGAACGAGCAGCTCGAGCGCTTCGGGCTCGTGATCCACTTCATCAAGGACGCCCAGCCGACGGGGAGCTCGAGACGCCACGGCTTCGACCGCTTCACCGTGCGCAACGGGCGAGCTCGCCGGCGCACCCGCCGCGCGGCGTTCCAGCTCTTCCGGCTCCTAGCGGAGCCCCACCCGGTGGTCCCCTTCCTGGTGGGCATCGACGCCGCCAACCTGGAGCTCACCACACCTCCGGAGGTCTTCGCCCCGGCCTTCCGCTTCCTGCGGGAGTACCCGATCGAGCTCCAGCGGGCCTCGGCCCGCACCGACCGCTACGGCACCCAGGCAGCGGTTCGCTCCTTGGTCGAAGACCGGCGCCTTGGGATGACGTACCACGTGGGCGAGGACTTCCGGCACCTGCTCTCCGGCCTGCGCGCGGTTGCTGAGACCATGCAGTTCCTCCGGCCGGCGCCAGGCGACCGGCTGGGGCACGCCCTGGTTTTGGGCCTGGATCCGGGAGTCTGGGCCGGCCAGACCGGCTTCCAGGCGGTGGTCTCGACCCAGGAGTGGCTCGACACGTTGGTTTGGGTGCACCACTTCCTGGGGCCCGGTCACGACGTGCTGGGTGAGCTCCAGGTGGAGGACTCGATCCAGCGGCTGAGCTGGGAGATCTACGGGGTGAGCGCGCGCCAGGCCGGCCGCAGCGACCGGAGCTGGTCCCCCCTCACGCTGTTTGACGCCTGGCGGCTGCGGCAGCTCGATCCCTACTCGATCGACCTGGGTTGCCTCGAGCGCGGCGAGTGCCGGTTGCGGCCCCTGCAACGCTTCGGCCCGGAGCGCTGGCGCTGGGCCTATATCCAGACCCGAGTCCTGGGGGAGTGCCAGCGCCACGTCGGGTCGAGCGCGGCGTACCGGCTGCTGGGCTGGTACTGGTACGACGAGCAGGCCCGACGCCGGGGCGAGCGGGTGATCACGGTGGACATGCAGGAGCGGGCGGAGCTGTGGCTCGATCTGTGCCGCGAGGTCCAGGAGAAAATGGTGCGCAAGGTCGAAGAGCGGCAGCTCGTCATCGAGGTCAACCCGTCGTCGAACCGGCTGATCGGGCCCATGCCGAGCTACGAGGACCATCCGATCTTCCACCTAACCCTCGACGAGGAGAGCCACCTCGCGCGGCGCGTCCGGGTGACCGTGAACACGGACGATCCCGGCGTGTTCAACACCTCCCTCGCCCACGAGTACTACCTTCTGGGCGAGATCCAGCTCCGCCGGGGAGTGCCGGAGGCCGAGGTCGTCAACTGGCTGGACTGGCTCCGGCGCAACGGCAACGACTACACCTTCGTGCGCATTCTCCCGGAGGCCCGGGATCCCCGGGTCAAGGAGGTGCTGCGCGCGCTCCAGAGGCAGCGGCGGAGCCTCCAGCGGCG
>CAZIIB010000077.1:0-9926 GCA_964539125.1 uncultured Thermoanaerobaculia bacterium
TGACCGGCATCAGCGCGCTCCGCCGCTCGTCGTCCGGCGCGTGGAGGGAGACCGCCAGGTTCGGTCGCCGGGGCCAGGAGGCCATGGCGTCGATCCCGGGAACCACCCCGGCCGTCGAGACGGTGATCCGCCGCCAGGAGATCGTCTCCGTGAGGAGCTCGAGGGCCGCCTTCACGTGGTCTAGATTGAGGAGCGGCTCGCCCATCCCCATGAAGACCAGGTTGAAGCCGTTCGGCGGCAGGTCCCGATCGCGCCGAATGGCCAGCACCTGCCCCACGATCTCGCCCGGGCTCAGGTTGCGGCCGGCACCCCAGAACCCGGTCACGCAGAAGCGGCAGGCGAGCCCGCAGCCGGCCTGGCTGGAGATACAGAAGGTCCGCCGGTCCCCGTCCGGGATGTCCACCGCCTCGATCGAGGCCCCGTCGGCGAGACCCAGGAGGTACTTGACCGTGCCGTCGTCGGAGGCCGCCCGCCGGACCACCTCGGGACCGCCGATGCGGAAGCTCTCGGCCAGGCGCAGGCGGAGCGTCTTGGGCAGATCGGTCATGGTCTCGAAGCTCGCCACCGCCCGGCGGTGCAAAGCGTCGTGAATCTGACGCGCCCGGAACGGCCGGTCGACCACCGGGGCCACCGTTCGGGCGAGCTGGTCGAGGGACAGGCCCAGCAGATTCGGCGTCTCGGTGGGAATCATGACGTCACGGGCCGAGGCGAGGCCGCCGGAGCGAGCCGCTCGGGACGAGAGCTCAACTCCTCCGGGTCTTCACCCGGCGGGTCGGGTCGATGCCGATCGAGCGCAGGAAGGAGAGATCGCCGCCGTGAATCCGGAAGACGGGCTCGCCGCGCCGCGCGAGGGCCCGCACTTCGGCCGGGTCCTGTTCGGGAGCCTCGGCACCCTCCCGCTCTCTGCGGTCGAGGAGGATGAACAGGCTGTAGCCCTCCTCGTGGAGCTTGCGCAGAGCGTCGGTCACGTCCGAGGACTCGGTGATCGCCTCGGCGAGGGCTCGCCCCAGGTCGCGGAGCATCTGACGGATCTTGTCTTCCAGAGCGTTCCTCCCACTGCGCAAGAGCGCCCACGCGACTTCGGCGGACGCGCATCGGCTCGAAACAACAAGGCCACCGGAGGCGTCATTCCGGACGGCGCCGGTGCTCTCCCCGGCTGGGCCCTCTCCGTATAATAGCGGCTCCGCTCCCGGGGCCGGCGCGGCCCATCCCCATCCGACATGACTTCACCGCCGACTCGAGATCTCCTGGCCGGCGCCCTCGAGGCCCTCGGCCGCCGGGGCCACCGGGTGTCCGACGCCGTCCCCATGGCGGGAGACGTCTCCCGGCGCGCCTATCTTCGGCTCCGCCTCGCGACGGGCTCGGCGGTCCTCGCCCTCTACCCGCCCGAGCTCACCGCGAGCTGCTCGCGCTACCTCACGACGACCGGGCTGCTCGCCGACGCCGGCGTGCGGGTGCCTCGGATCCTCGACCAGGGCTGCCCGGCCGGCTGGATGCTGCTCGAGGACCTGGGACCCCGCACGCTCTACCAGGAGAGAGAGCGACCCTGGCATGAGCTGACTCCGTTCTTCGAGGCCGCGGTCACCATCGCGCGCCGCATCGCCGGCCTGCCTCCGGCCACAGTCGCGAAGCTCAACCCGCGCCTCGACCGCGAGCTCCTGACCCGCGAGCTCGCCCAGACGCGCTCCGTCTTCCTGGAGCCTCTGGGCATCGCCGGCGGCCCCGAGGTCGAGCGCGCTCTCGCCGCGCTCTGCCAGCGCCTTGCCGCCGAACCGCCGCGCCCCTGCCACCGGGACTTCGGCGCCCGCAACCTGATGCCTCTGGAGCGCCCAGCGGGCTCCGACGCGTCGGCGGAGCTCGGGGTCCTCGACCATCAGGACCTGCGCCTGGGCCCACCCGCCTACGACCTGGCCTCCCTGCTCAACGACAGTCTCTTCCCGCCGGCTGCCGTCGAAGAACGCCTGCTCGCCGCCGCCGGCCAGACGGACCGGGAGAGCTACCATCGGGCGGCCGCTCAGCGGACGCTCAAGGCGGTGGGGAGCTACGCCGCCTTCGCCCGCAGCGGCTCGGGCCGCCACCTGCCGCTCGTCGCGCCGACCCTCGAGCGCGCTCTCCGCCACCTGCGCCGGGTGCCCGAGACCGCGCCCCTCGCCGACCGCTTCGAGGCGCTCTGGAGACCGGTGGTCGCGGGAGGCGTCGAGCTGGCGTCACTCGCTCCTCCCCTCTGCTAGACTGACCGTGCAACCACAGGGGGGCGGACCCTGCCGGCCCGGCGCCCGAGGAGTCACTCAATGTTCGGTCTCGGTGTACAAGAGCTCCTGGTCATCCTCGCCATCATCGTGGTGATCTTCGGCGCCTCGAAGATCCCCCAGCTCGGGAAGGGCCTCGGCGAAGGCATCCGCAACTTCAAGAAGGGGTTGAAGGACGAGGACGGCAAGGAGCGCCTCGACGAGGGGTCCGGCTCGGGCAACGATCGTCGCCCCTGACCCCCAGGTCCTCTTTTCCCGTAGCTCAATGCAAGAGCGCTCCGGCCGATCCCGTCGGCCGGAGCGCTCCTCCACAGGTCGCGGCCGCTGCCGCGATCAATCCAACGAAGCGAGCTGCTCGACGCCGCCGGAGGTCTTCCAGACCTCGCGGTTGTGGTCCGCGTAGAGGGTCAACACCCGGGAGACATAGCGGCGGGTCTCGCGGTAGGGCGGCATGCCGCCGTACTTGACGACCGCCGCGGGACCAGCGTTGTAGGCCGCCAGTGCGAGCTCCAGGTTGCCGTCGAAACGGTCGAGGAGCTGGCTGAGGTAGCGGGCCCCGACCTCCAGGTTGGAGTCCGGATCGGTCAGGTCCCCGGCGGTGCCCAGCCACTGGGCGGTCGACGGCATGACCTGGGTCAAGCCCACGGCGCCCACCGGGGAGACGGCGTCGGGCAGGAAGCTCGACTCCACCTCGACCAGCGCCGCCAGCAGCAGACCGTCGAGACGGTTGTCGTCGGCGACCTGCTGGATGACGTCGCCGTACGGCAGACCGCGCAGAAACTCGCGCTCGGCTCCGTCGTCGAGATTGCGCCGGAACAGCTCGAAGCTCCGGGGCTTCTCCCGGATGAGATCGGCCAGATTGTCCCGTACCATGGTGTCGAGATGGCGGCCGTGGGCCGCGGGGCCCACCAGCCAGTCGGCCATCTCTTCCATCATCGCCACCTCTTCGAGGTCTGGCGGGTCGGGCACCGAGATCGACATGGCGGGAATGGTCGGAGCGGTATCCAACCAGAGGAACAGGAACGTCAGGATTCCCACCACGCACAGCTTTCGCGTGGGCCTGCTTCCATGTTTCCCAGTCATGATTGCACGCTCATCCTCTCGTAAGAGTCGACTTCGCGAAACTCTGTCTCGGGGAAAGGTCGGGCGGGGGGGATTCGGGCTCGAGCAGGCTGGGAGACTCGTTCTTCACTCGTCCCAGGGTGTTTGTCGGAGTTACAAAATCCGCTGCTCCTACCGGGAAGTACAACCCATTCCCGGGGACTCGAATTCCTCTTTGTGATCTTTGTGCTAGATCTGTGCCCTGAATCGGGCCTTCCGACCGGCGAGCTAGCGGCCTCGGCGCCGCTCGGCGCGGAGCTCGTCGACCGCGATTCCCAGGCTCGAGACCTTGTTGCGAAGGGTGTTGCGGTGCACGCCCAGGCACTTGGCCGAGCGGCCGACGCTGAAGTCGTTGGACTTGAGCGACGAGACGATGAACTGCTTCTCGAACTCCCGGCGGGCCTGCTCCAAGGTCAGGCCTCGTCGGACGAGCTCGTCCACGATCTGCCGTAGCCGGCCGTTGAGGTCGTTCACCGCCATCTCTTCCCGGGGAAGAAGGAACGGCAGCATACCATAGCGATCCGCCGGCAAGGGGACCGGCGTGGGTACCGACGACCGGGTGGCCAGGCTACCTCTTGGCTTCCAGGAGGTCGCCGACATAGATGGTGTACCGCGACTCGAGGATGCGCGCCACCGCCGTATGGTCCTGGACCGCCAGGACCGCGAGCTCGCCCATCACCACCGGCGGGAGTCCCGGCTTGTTCTGCCGGTAGATGGTGAAGAGGTCGCCGGGCAACACGTCGTCCTCCGAGCCGCGGTCGATGAACACCACGCTGCCCTGTCCCAGGCTGACGACGTTGTCCTTGGTGCGCACGATCACCGGGGCGCCTTCGAGGGACGCCTGGCTCGGCGGCAGGTTGACCGGTCGCATCCTCGTGCGACGCCCCAGGGGGACCGGCTGGGGCTCGAACCGGCGCAGCCGGTCACCGACGCGGACCGGCGAGCACGTCTCCTCGATCTCCCCGATCGCTGTCTGGTCTTGCACCGAGAGCACCTTGACCCGGGCGACGTATTGGTAGTACCTGCCGATGATCCGGTCGCGGTGGTGCGGATGGCGGACCAGCTCCTCCGGCTCGACGGCGCTCAGGATGTCGCCGGCCGCGAGGCCCGCCGCCTGTCCTCCATCGAGGTAGACCACGTCGCCGGTCGCCAGGTCGTAGCGCACCGTCTCGATGTTGCCGAAGTAGCCGGTGTCCTCCTTCCCCGCGATCCCTTCGAGGCTGGGCGTGAGGGCGCCGTGCTCGGAACCGATCAGGGAGTAGGGGAACGCCAGGCCCTCTTCTCCGATGAAGCCGGAGCAGTAGATGTCGGACTCGGCGCCCAGCGGGACCGGCGCGCCGGCGGCCTGGTCGGCGGTCAGGACGCCGCGGAAGGGCTCTTCCGTCGCCGGCGGAGCGGTCTCGCCTCCCTCTCCCGGTGCGCCGCCCTGCCCGGCGGACTGAGCGTACTCGTCGGCCGTGGTCACCTCCACGTCGACCAGCAACGGATCGCCGGGGTAGATCCAGTGGGCGTCGAGGATGTATCGGTTCTGCTCCCAGAGCTGGGGCCAGAGGTAGGGATCCCCGTAGAAGCGAGCCGCGAGATCCCACAGGGTGTCGCCGCGCACGATGGTGTAGACGGTGGCCCCCTGGGGGAAGCTCGCCGTCGCCGGAGGCTCCCAGGCCGTCCAGTGGTCACCCACCTGGTGGAGCTCCTGGGGCGGCCGGTCGGCCGCCGCCAGAGCGGCGGTGCTCGCCAGCACCGCAGTACTCGCCAGCACCGCCAGCACGAGGACGCGCCTAAGATCGGTCATGTTCGACACCCTCCCGGAGACCTGGCAAGACTCGTGGGCACTCTACGGTCCCCGCGGCCTTCTATAGTGAATCGTCTATGAACGCTACCTCGTGAAGCCCATTCTGTCAAGGTTTGTTCGAGGTTTAGCGGCCGGAAGCTCAAGCAGTGCTTGAGGTGTGACGCCCGAGCCCCAGCTCAAGGCAGGGCCGCGAGACGGTCGTCGGCCACTGCGGCGGCGGTGGTGCCCGGGAAGCGTTTCTTCACGGCCTGATAGGCCTTCCGGGCTCCTTCCACGTCGCCCAGCGAGGCCATGGACTCGCCGGCCTTGAGCAGGGCGTCGGGTACCTTGTTGCCCTGAGGGTAACGCTCCGCGGTCTCGCGGAAGGCGGCGAGAGCCCCCTTGGTGTCCCCCCGGGCCAGCCGGCACTCGCCGATCCAGTACTGCGCGTTGTCCGTCAGCTCGGTGGCGGGGTACGACTGGATGAAGCGCTGGAAGCTCGCCTCGGCGTCGACGTAGCGCCCTTGGTGGTACTGCGTGTATCCCCGATCGTAGAGTGCCTGGGCCGCGGCGGTCACCTCGCCGCCGGCGCCGCTACCGGCGGCGGAGGCCTCGCCGGGTGCCGACGCCGACGGGACCGGCGGGGTCTGGGCCGGGGCGTGGCGCGGCGCGGGCGCAGCGGGTGGAACCGGTTCCTCGACCGCCTGCGGCGGGGTGGGAGGCGGCGACGAGACGGCGCCGGCCGCGGCGGTCCGTCCGTTCCCCGGCGTCCCGTCCGCGAGCTCCTCGACCTCGAAGGTCGGCGCCGAGCGGCCGGTCGCGGAGTGGTCGCTCGGCGCTCCAGCCGCCCCACCGCTCGCCGCCGGAGGGGCCCCGCCACCCCCGACGCGAGCCTGGAGGCGGGCCACCTCCTGGCGCAGGCGCTCGAGCTCTACCTGGGTCACCGCCGCCTGGCGCTGGAGCTCCAGCACCCGGGCCTTGAGCTCGGCGACCTCGTCGGGAGGCGCCTGGGCGGTTCGCGGGTGCCTCCAGGTCGCGCCCGAGCACGAGACGGCCGCGAGAGCCAGAGCGCCGACGGCGAGCCGCGCCGCCGAGCGTCCGATGCCCCTCATCCAGAGGCCTCCTGATCGCTCTTGGAGCCGCCCTTGCCGTCGCCGGCGGTCGCCGGCTCGCTCTTGGGCTCGGGCACGTCCGGAATCTCGTGGGTGTACTGGCTATCCGGGAACTCCCGCGCGAGACGTTCGAAGGTCTTCTTGGCGTCCGCGTTCTCGTGCCCTCGGAGCTGGGCGATCCCCAGCCTGTAGAGCACCTTGTCCCGCTCGCTGTAAGCGGGGTAGTTCTCGAGGAGGTAGGAGAAGCGCTTCGCGGCTGCGCGCGGCAGGCGATAGGTCAGGTAGAAACTGCCCACGAGGTACTCGTGGTCGGCCAGGTTCTCGCGGACCAGGCGCATCTTCTCTCGGGCCTGGGCGGCGTACTCGCTGGTCGGGTAGAGGCGCAGCAGATCCTCGTAGGCCTTGAGGGCGTCCTTCGACACGCTCAGGTCGCGATCGGGAGGGCCCATGCGCTGGGCAAGGCTGTTCCCGATCTGGAACTGGACGTAGGCCGCCCGGTCGCTGGTCGGAAAGCGGTTGAGGTAGTCGCGGTACTTGGCCTCGGCCTGGATGAGTTTCGTCCGCCCGCCGTCCAGGTAGTAGCTGTCGGCGACCAGGAGCAGGCCCTCGCGCCCGGCCAGCGAGTTGGGCTCCACCTCGAAGGCGTGCTGGAGGTACTCCCGCGCCCGGGTGTACTTCTTGTCGGCCAGGAGCTTCTTGCCCTGGGTGAGGGCCTCCTGGGCCGAGAGGTGCAGAACCGGGTTGGCCGCCGCCCCGCTCTTGCAGCCGGCCAGAGGCAGCAGGAGGGTCGAGAGGGCGAGGGTCAGGGCGAAGGCGGACGCTCGGTGCGAGGATGTCATCGGTCGGTCCCAGAGCAGCGGGCTCGGATCTCGGCCATCGCGGCGACGGGATCCTCCCGCCCGAAGATTGCCGAGCCTACCACGCAGACCTCGACGCCGGCCGCCACCGCCCGGGGTGCGGTCTCGGCGTCCAGGCCGCCGTCCATGTCGATCTCCACCGCGAGCCCCTGCCCCGCCACGAGGGCGCGGAGACGGCGCGCCTTGTCGAGGGCGCGGGGCTGGAACGCCTGGCCGGCGAAGCCCGGGTTGACGGACATCACGAGGACGAAGTCCAGGGCGCCGAGGACGTCGGTGAGCAGCTCGACCGGCGTCGCCGGGTTGATCGCCACCCCGGCGCGGGCGCCGCCGTCGCGGACCCGCGTGAGCAGGCTGTCGAGGTGGACCGCCGCCTCCCAATGAACCGAGATCCGGTCGGCCCCGGCCTCGAGGTAGTCGTCCAGGAGCCGGTCCGGGTTCGCGACCATCAGGTGGACGTCGAGGGGGAGCTCGCTCCGCCGGGAGAGGGCGGCCACCATCGGCACGCCGAAGGTGAGGTTGGGCACGAAGTGGCCGTCCATCACGTCCACGTGCACCAGCTCGGCGCCGCCCGCAGCGCAGACCTCCAGGGCGGAGGCCAGATCGGCCAGATCGGCGGCGAGAATCGACGGGGCGAGCTTCATTCGGTGCCTCCCGGGGCGGGTGGAGCCGGAGGCTCGGCCGGGAGGGCCGATCCGGGCTCGAGCGGCTCCCCCCCCTCTCCGGCCTGGCGCTCCGCCGCCACCACCAGAGCGATGGTGTCACTCTTGCCCAGCGGGTGGCCGGCCACCGGGTACTGGCGCAAGATCACTCCCGGACGGATTCCCTCGTAGCGCTCGTACTTCACGCTTCCCAGGCGAAAGCCTCGGACCTCGAAGAAACGCCGGACCTCGTCGTAGTCCCGGTAGACGAGATCGGGCATCACGTAGGTCACTCCCGAGCCCTGCCGGGCGAGAAGCAGGTCGACCGAGACGCCGGGCGCCACCGTCGAGCCCGCCGGGGGCTCCTGGGCGACGACCGAGCCCGCCGTCACGCCGTGCCCGTAGACCTCCACCGTCCGTCCGAGAGAGAGACCGGCGGCCGCCAGCAGCACCTGGGCGGACTGGAGGCCCTGGCCGCCCAGGGCCGGCACCGGCACCCGCTGGGGACCGAGAGAGGGCACGACGACCACCGAGCTGCCCCGCTTGACCAGGGCTCCTTCGGGCGGGTTCTGCTGCACCACGTGATCGGCCGGGATCTCGGCGTCGTAGCGCCCGCCCTCCTCCACCCGGAGATCGAGCCCCTGGTCGGCGAGCCGGCTGCGAGCGTCGGCGAGCGACAGCCCCACGAGGGAGGGCGTGCGCGTGGCGCCGCTGCGGACGAACAGGTTGAACGAGACGTACGCCGCCAACAGGAAGACGACGATCACCAGGCCGAGATAGACGAGGAATCCGAGCGCTCGGAGGACCTTCCGAAGCATCGGGGCCAGTCTAACACCGGGGGGATACAATCACCGGCCCATGACCGAACCGCTCCTCGGCGCCCACGTCTCGATCGCCGGTGGCCTGCCGAAGGCCATCGAGCGCGGCGAAGATCTGGGTTGCGAGGCCCTCCAGATCTTCGTCAAGAACGCCAGTCAGTGGCGCGGCCGGGCCCTCGGCGAAGAGGAAGCGACCGCCTTCCGGCAAGCCCACGGCGCCTCGGCGATCGGCCCCCTGGTCGCTCACTCGAGCTACCTGATCAACCTCGCGGCCACCGACCCGGCGATCCTCGCCAAGTCCCGCGCCGCCCTGGGCGACGAGCTCGACCGGTGCTCGCGCCTCGGGGTCGCCGGCCTGGTGGTCCATCCGGGGGCCCACCTGGGGGCGGGAGAGGACGCCGGCGTCGTCGCCATCGCGGCCTCGCTCGACGCCGTCTTCGCCGAGCGCCCGGCGTGCTCCACCCGGGTGTTGCTGGAGAACACCGCCGGCCAGGGCACGGTCCTCGGCTACACCAACGCGCAGCTCGCCGCCATCGCCGCGGCGAGCGAAGCCGGCGATCACCTGGGCTTCTGTCTCGACACCTGCCACGCCTTCGCCGCCGGCTACGCGGTCCACGAGCCGGCGGGCTACGAGGAGTGGATGGCGGAGGTCGCCGAGCTCCTCGGCTGGGAGCGGGTGGGGGCCTTCCACCTGAACGACTCGAAGCAGCCGTTCGCCTCGCGCAAGGACCGGCACGAGAACGTCGGCCAGGGGGCGATCGGGCCGGAGCTCTTCGCGCGCCTGCTCCACGACGAGCGCGCCGCCGGCCGGCCGATGGTGGTCGAGACCCCCATGGGGGACGACGAGGAGGGGCACCGGCGGGATCTGGAGTTTCTGCGGAGCCTTCTCTGAGCACACGCCCGCGGGGCGGATGGCTTTCTCGGCGGCGGAATGCGCCGGCGAGAAACCACCGCGCCCCGCGGGCTGCCACCTCGGTGGTTGGGGCGGCAGCTCCGCCGGTCGGGGGGCAAGGGGGTGGATCGGCGTTTGTCGGACTCCGGAGGGGGCATCCCGCCTGAAGCGGCCGAGCTCTGTCTCGGCCGGGCGACCGTTTCGGCGAGCACCGAACGGTGCGCCCGGTTCCCCTAATTGCCGAACAGCCCGTTCGGCAGGCGCTTGGTGATGTCCATCAGGATCACGGCCGCCATCAGGACGATGATCACCAGGAAGCCGGCTTGCTGGATGCGTTCCTTGAGGGAGAGGGAGAGGTCGCGCCCGCGGACGGTCTCGATCAGCAGGATGAAGATCTGACCGCCGTCGAGGAGCGGGATGGGCAGGAGGTTGAAGATGGCGATCGAGACGCTGATCACCGCCATCAGGTAGAAGAGGGGCTTGATGCC
>CAZIIB010000078.1:0-9905 GCA_964539125.1 uncultured Thermoanaerobaculia bacterium
GCTCAACGATACTCTCCGGAGTCCGATCGGGCCCTGCGCGGTCCGAGCCGAAGCGCGAGCCCATGCCGAATGAAGTCCGACCTGCTCGCGCTGTTCCTCTCCGCGGGAGCCCCCGGCCCGGCCCTGGTATCATCAGCCCTACGTGAAAGCCTCGCCACCGCGGCCCCGCCTGCCGCTGTTTCCACTGCCCAACGTGGTCCACTTCCCGCGGACCGAGCTGAAGCTCCACGTCTTCGAGCCCCGATACCGCCAGCTCGTCCGTGACCTCGTGAACCGGGAGGAGGACCTGCGGTGGGTGGGCATCGTCCTGCTGCGGCCCCAGCCCGAGCGCGGCTTCGGCGAGCCGCCCGCGATCTTCCCCGACGGCACCGCCGGACGACTGGTCTCCGTCGACCCGCTTCCCGACGGCCGCTCGAACATCGTCCTCCACGGCGAGTTCCGTTTCGCGGTGGAGCGCGAGGTCGAGGACCTCGGACGCCCCTACCGCCAAGCCGTCGTGCGCCCGCTCGAGGAGATCCAGGTGGACGAGGAGGATCCGGGCGTGATCGGAGTGCGCCGCGACCTGCTGCTCGCCGCCTGGAAGCTCGTCGGCGAGATGGGCGACCGCTTCCCCCTCGACGAGACCGACCTCGAAGGCCTCCTCGCCCGGGAAAGCTTCGAGGCCCTGGTCAACGGCCTGGCCGCGGACCTCGACCTCCCCGCGTTGCGCAAGATCGATCTCCTCGAAAAGGCGCTACCCGAGAGGGCGCTCGAGCTCCTGCGCATCCTGCGCAGCCGCCAGAGGGTGCTCGATCTGCTCCGCCCGTACCGGCAGCTCGCCGAGAACGCCGAAGTCAACTAAGTGGATCCCCCCCGCATCCCCTCGATCCCCCTCCCAACCCGGACCTCGCCGCGTCGCGTCGCGGTGCCCGGGATAGGGAACGCCTCCACCCGGGCGCCCAGCGCCTAGCTTCTTCGTGTCCCGCATGCTCTCGATCCGCGATCCGGTCCACGGCTTCATCCGGGCCGATCCGTTCGAGACCGCCCTGGTCAACAGCCGGCCGGTGCAGCGGCTGCGCTTCATCCGGCAGCTCGGCCTCACCAACATGGTCTACCCGGGGGCCGAGCACAGCCGCTTCAGCCACGCGCTGGGCGCCATGGAGCTCGCCGGCCGGGTCTACGACGCGCTGGCCGCCAAGAGCGACGGCCGCTTGCCTTCGGAGCCCGACTGCCTGGAGCGACGCCTCGTCCGCGCCGCCGCGCTGCTCCACGACATCGGCCACGCGCCGTTCAGCCACTCGGCCGAGGAGCTCTTCGAACAGGGCATCGATCACGAGGAGATGACCCGCCGACTGCTCCTGGGAAACCCCGAGATCGGGGAGATCTTCGCCAGCCGGGGGCGGGGCGTCGAGACCTCGGACATCGTCGGCGTCCTCGCCGGCGGCGGGGAGGGGGTCCAGAGGCTGCTCGCCCAGGTGATCTCGAGCGAGATCGACGTGGACAAGATGGACTACCTGCTCCGCGACAGCCTCTACTGCGGCGTGCGCTACGGCAACTACGACGCCGAGCGGCTCCTCGACACCATGCTCCCCATCGAGGACCAGGAGACCGGCGACTGGCGCATCGGGGTGGACGAGGGCGGCGTGCACGCCCTCGAGGCCCTGGTCCTCGCCCGCTACTACATGTTCACCCAGGTCTACTTCAACGTCACCGGCAAGGCCCTGGAGCTCCACCTCTCCCGCTGGCTCGAGGAAGAGGGCTGGCGCTGGCCCTCCGACCCCGAGGAGTTCTTGGCCTTCGACGACATCACGGTGACCTCCCGGATGCGCGGCGCGGAGAACTTCCACGCCCGGGCGGTGACGGCTCGCGAGCACTTCCCCCTGGTCTTCGAGACCGACGAGCACCTCTCCCGCGCCGAGACCTCCGCCTTCGGGGATCTGCTGCCTCGGCTGCGCCAGCGCTTCGGAGGGGAGAACCTCCTCGAGTCGCACTCCGCCAAGGACCCGCACCGGTTCAGCCAGGGCAACCTCCTGGTGCGCATGAGCGACGGCGAGACGGTGACCATGGAGCGGGCGAGCCACTTCATCCGTCACCTGCAGCGGATCGACCGCTACCGGATCTACGCCCGGCCCGAGATCCGGGGGGAGGTGGCGGACACGCTCCGGAGCTGGTGGCGCGGCTGAGCCCCGCGGTTCAGCCCAAGAGGCTCTCGAGCGCCTCGTCGAGCCCGGGGTACGTCCAGGCGAAGCCCAGCTCCTCGAGCCGCCGCGGGAGCGCCCGACGTCCGGTGAGCAACACGTCCGCCATCTCGCCCAGGACCGCGCGGAGGACGAACGCCGGCACGCGGAAGAGGGCGGGGCGAGACAGGACGCGCCCGAGCGACCTCGAAAGCTCGGCGTTGGTCACCGGCTCGGGGGCCGCGAGATCGAAGGGACCCGACGCCTCGGGGTGCTCCAGCAGGAACCGGATCGCCGCCGTCTCGTCCGCCAGGTGGATCCAGGGGACCCACTGGCCGCCCGACCCCATCGGACCCCCGACGAAGAGCCGGAAGGGCAGGGCGAGCTTGGGCAGCGCCCCGCCCTCGGTGGCGAGCACCATGGCGGTGCGCAGGAGGACGCGGCGCACCCCCAGGGCCTCGGCGGGGGCGCTCGCCGCCTCCCACTCCCGGGTCACGCGGGCGAGGAAGCCCTCTCCCGGCGGGCTCGATTCGTCCACCGGCTCGTCGCCCTGCGGGCCGTAGAAGTCGACGCCCGAGCCCTGGAGGAGAACCTCCGGCGGAGTGCCGACCCGCTCGATCGCCTGGATCACCGCCCGGGTGCTCGCCAGGCGGCTGCCGAGGATGCGCCGCTTGCGCGCCGCCGTCCAGCGCCCCGTCGCCAGGTTCTCCCCCGCCAGGTTGACGATCGCCCGGGCGCCGTCGGCCTCCCCACCCCAGCCGTCGGCGGTCTCTCCGTCCCAGCCCACCGCCCGGGCGCCGGCGGGCAAGCTCGAAATCCGCTCGGGAGACCTCGACAGGACCACGACCTCGTACCCCGCCCCGGCGAGCTCGGCGGTCAAGGCCCGCCCGATCAGCCCCGACCCGCCGGTGATGAGGACGCGCTCGTTCATCGTTTGCCCTCCACATCCCCTCGATCCCCTTCCCACCCCGGACCACCCCGCTTCGCGGCGCGGTGCCCGGGGAAAGGGACGCCCCCTCGCGCTGTCGCGGCTCTCCAAGAGCTCGGCTCTTTCGTCACGGTCTCACCCTCGCCAGACGCCTACACCGCCTCGAGCTCTTCTTCCAGCCGCTGGCGCTCGGCGAGCTCGGCGTAGAGACCGCCGGCCGCCAGGAGCTCCTCGTGGCTGCCCCGCTCGACCACCCGGCCCTCTTCCAGGACCAGGATCAGGTCGGCCCGCTGCACCGTCGAGATGCGGTGGGAGACCAGGAACACGGTGCGCCCTTCGAAGACCGTGCGCAGGTTCTCGAGGATCGTCTCCTCGGTCTGGGTGTCGACCGCCGAGAGGCTGTCGTCGAGGAGCAGGATGCGGGGGCGGCGCAGGAGCGCCCGCGCCAGGGCCACCCGCTGCTTCTGGCCGCCCGAGAGCGTGATGCCCCGCTCCCCCACCACCGTGTCGAGCCCCCTGGGAAAGCCCTCGAGATCCTCGGTCAGCCCGGCCAGGACCGCCGCCTCGGCGACCTCTTCCTCGCTCGCCTCCGGCCGGCCGAAGCGGACGTTCTCGCGCACGGTGGTCGAGAACAGGAAGCTCTCCTGGGGGACGGTGCCGATCGCTCCCCGCAGCTCGGCGAGCGGCAGGCGCTCGACGGGAAAGCCGTCGACGAAGACCGTCTCGGGGGGCGGGTCGACCATCCGGGGCAGGAAGGCCAGGAGGGTGCTCTTGCCCGAGCCGGTGCGCCCCACCAGGGCCACGGTCGAGCCCGCCGCCGCCTCGAAGCTCACTCCGGAGAGCACCGCCGGCCCGCCCTCGCGGTAGGCGAAGGTGAGGTTCTGGACCGCCACGTCGCCGGTGATCGCGCCGGGCTCCACCGGCTCGACCGGCTCCCGGATCGTGGGCTCGCTGTCCAGGATCTCGCGGATGCGCCCGAGGGAGGCCGAGCCGCGCTGCACCAGGTTGATCACCCAGCCGATGGCGATCATCGGCCAGATCAGGCGTCCGAGGAAGAGGTTGAAGGTGACGAACTCACCCACCGTGATCTCGCCCCGCACCACGAGCACCCCGCCGTACCAGAGCACCGCCACGAAGCCGAGGCCGACCAGGGCCTGGAGCAGCGGGCGGAACGCCGAGTCCCAGAGGATCAGGCGGCGATTGCGCTCCACGTGGTTCCGGTTCACCCGGTCGAAGCGCGCCTCCTCCCCCGGCTCCTGGGCGTAGGCCCGCACCACCCGCACGCCGGCCAGATTCTCCTGGACCCGGGTCGAGAGCACCGAGAAGTTCTCCTGCACCCGTTCGAACAGGACGTGGATCCGTTGGCCGAAGAACTTGGTCGCCACCGCCACCACGGGCATGGTGGCCAGCGCCACGAGGGTCAGGGGCACGTCGATCCGCAGCATGAGCACCAGCGCGCCGAGGGCGGTGAACACGGTGTTCGAGCTGTACATGATCGCCGGCCCACAGAGCATCCGGACGGCCTGGAGATCGTTGGTGGCCCGCGCCATCAGGTCGCCGGTGTAGCGCTCGGCGAAGAATCCCGGCTCCAGGCGCTGGAGGTGGCCGAAGTAGAGGTTCCGGAGCTCGAGCTCGATGTCCCGGCTCATGGTCACCAGAATCATCCGCTGGAGGTAGGTGAAGAGCCCGCGGACCACCGCCGTGCCCACCACCAGGGAGGAGTAGAGGACCAGCAGGCGCACGGAGAGGTGGCCGCGCAACGCATCGACCGCCCAGCCCACCAGCAGGGGCGTGAGCAGGCCGATCGCCACCGCCAGGAGGATCGACACGACGCCGCCGACGAGCTGCCGGAGGTGACGGCGGAAGAACGGTAGGAGGAAGGCGAGGTGGCTCATGGCGGGAGCGCGCGTGCGCGGCGGCCCCATTTTACCGGGGCTTCGAGCCGGTCAGGATCACGGCGTCTCCGCGGTTTCGGCGGGTCGCGGCCCCACGAGGACACCGGAGCGCCCTTCGGGATGGAGCGCTCCCGGCGGGGCACCGGGCTCCGCGGGGACCGGCTCCACGACCAGGCGCAGGATCTGCCGGCCCTCGGCCACGTACTTGGCTTCGTAGTTGGTCCGGGGCCCCTCGGGCCAGGGACCGTCGAGCCGGTGGTAGACGACGGCGGGGTGCGAGTCGAGGATCTCCTCGACCCGTTCGCCGTAGTCCGGGTGATCGGTGGCGAAGTAGAGCACGCCGCCGGGCTCGAGCGTCCCGAGGACCAGGTCGATCGTCTCGGGATCGAGGAGACGCCGCTTGTGGTGGCGGCTCTTTGGCCACGGGTCCGGGTGGTAGACGTGGACCGCCCGGGCGAAGCCCCGGGGCAGGACCGCCGAGAGCAGGTAGAGGGCCTCGCCGCGCAGCGCCAGGAGGTTGCCCAGCCGGCGGCGACGAGCCCTGCCGACCAGGATCCGGAAGTACTGGTTGGCGATCTCGATCCCCAGGAAGCGCCGGGTGGGCTCGCTCTCGGCCCGGGAGATCAGATAGCGGCCCTTGCCGAACCCGATCTCCACCTCCCAGCCGCTGGCGGCCGGCGAGCCGGCGGGGGGCGGCACCAGCCGGTCGAGGTCGACCGGCGCCCCGGCCTCGGCGAGCGACCACTCCTGGTCCGAGCCGCCGGAGGCGAAGAGGATGGGGCGGGTCACGGGTTCCAGATCGCGACCTGGTCGAGGCTCTTGCGCCGGAGGTCCGGCACCTCGCAACCCTCGGCCGGGTAGCCCACCGGGAACAGGATGAACGGCTTCTCGTTCTCCGGCCGCCCCAGGATCTCGTTGAGGAAGCGCATGGGGCTCGGCGTGTGGGTGAGGGTCACCAGGCCCATGTGGTGGATGGCGGCCACGAACAGCCCACAGGCCAGGCCCACGCTCTCCTTGACGTAGTAGTTCTTCCGCTTGGCTCCGTCCGGCTCGACGCCGAAGAGCTCGGCGAAGACCACCACCAGGTAGGGCGCGATCTCGAGGAACGGCTTGTGCCAGTCGGTGCCCAGGGGCTCCAGGGCCTCGAGCCACTCGGGGGGCATGCGGCCGCCGACGTAGCTCTCGTGCTCCTCGGCCTCCGCGGCCTCGCGGATCCGCCGCTTGATGGCGGGAGCGTCCACCACCACGAAGCGCCAGGGCTGCCGGTGGGCGCCGGAAGGTGCGGTCGAGGCGGTGCGGATGGCGAGCTCGATCGCCTCCCGCGGAACGGGATCGGGCGCGAAGTGGCGTACGCTGCGCCGCCGCGCCATCTCCCGGTAGAGCTCCCGCGCCCGGGCGAGCGTCTCCTCGGTGGGCAGGCGCCGGTGATCGAGGGGAATGCCGCGGTAGGCGGTCATCGGGGACGGAGTCGGCAGGGGCTCTCAGTCCGTCGTCGCGGCGCCGGCTCCGGACGGGACGCCCCGCATCGCCAGCTCCTGGTCGATGGTCTGGGCGAGCTTCTCGTAGGGGACGGCTCCGGAGAGGAGCTGGCCGTTGATGAACATGGCGGGCGTCCCGCTGACGCCGGCGATCGAGCCCTGGCGCACGTCCTCGGTCACTGCGGCGGCCTTGCTCCCCGACTCCAGGCACTGCTTGAAAGCCGCGGCGTCGAGACCCAGGTCCTTCGCCTTGGCCTCGAGGTCCGCCACCTCCAGATTGTGCTGGTCGCCGAACATCGCATCGTGCATCTCCCAGAACTTGCCCTGGTCGTGGGCGCAAAGCGAAGCCTCGGCGGCCTTCTGAGCCTGGGGGTGGATGTTGGTCAGTGGTAACTGCTTGAACACCAGGCGCACCTTGTCGCCGTACGTCTCGCGGATCTTCTCGAGGGTCGGCTCGACCCGGCCACAGAACGGGCACTCGAAGTCCGAGAACTCGACGATCGTGACCGGGGCGTCGGCCGGCCCTCCGCGTGAGGGCTCGCCGGCGACGTCCAGATCGACCCGGAAGGGCTCCAGGTGATAGGCCACCTGGTACTTCGCCTCGAGGCTGCCGAGGAAGTCCTGGTAGGCCTGGCTCTGGCGCTGCTGGGACAGGTACCGCTCGATCTGGGGGATCACCTGCTCCTTCGGCCGGTTCCCGATCCGATCCTTGTTCTGCTCGTAGAAGGCCTCGGCCTCCTCGGGGGTGACCCGGTTCGCCTGGCTCTGGATCTCGGTGGCGACCAGCTCCTCCTTCGACATGCCCCGCTTCGCCGCCTCGGCCTCGAGCAGGCGGTCCTGGACCATCTGCCGGGTCTCGGTGTCGATCACGTCGTGGCGCTGTTGCTTCGCCTTGGTCTCGCACTGGAGCTGCTGCAGGCGGACGTTGTCGAGCTTGTCGGCGGCGGCCTGCTCCACCGCCGCGCGGGTGATGTCATCACCCTGGACCGTGGCCAGGACGTCGTCGCCCGAGCCCTCGCCGGCGCTCGCGCCCCGGGCGCCGTGATCCGCCGGGGCCGCACAGGCGACGGCGAAGCCGCCGGCGACGGCCACGGCCAGCGCCCAGGCGCCGAGCCGGAGGAAGGGATGGGAACGAGCGATTTCGACTCTCGACTTCATGGTGGTGACTCCTGGCAGCCCGCAGCGTTTTCGCCAGTGATGGACCCGAGGCGGGAGGAACGGTGATTCTAGCGGCGGGAGGGCGGGGCGACAACCTCGGGCGCCAGGTGCTTCGCCACCAGCCCTTCGAGGATCCGGCCCGGCCCGATCGCCCGCAGGCGCCAGGCCGGGGCCCGGAGGAGCTCCTCGGCCAGCGCCAGGACCGGCCGCGAGAGAGCGGGCGGCACCCCGGGAGCTTCGCGTGCCGCGACCAGAGCCCGCGCGGCCCGCGCCCAGGGCTCTCCGGAGCGCGCCTCGCTCCAGTCCGCCCCGGCCTCCAGGGCCGCCGCCAGGGTCAGGAGCCAGACCGCGGACCCGCTCTCGGCCCAGGCCGCAAGGCACCCGGCCACCTCCGCGGCCAGCCGCTCCACCTCCTCGCGATCGGGCGGGGCCTCTCCGCCCAGGTAGATCGCCAGGCTCCGGCTCCGGAGGGTCGGTAGCAGGTCGAGCTGGGAGGGGGCGAGGAGCAGGAAGTGGCGCGGCGCCGAGGTGTAGGGCTCCTCCAGGGTCTTGAGCAGAGCGTTCGCCGCCTCGCCGGTCAAGCTCTCGGCGCTGGCGAGGACGAAGACCTGGCCCCGCGCCTCGAACGGAGAGACCTGGGCGGTCCGGAGCAACGCCTTGGTGGCGTCGACCGAGGTGGAGGTCTTCAGGTCCCGCTCGAGCACCTGGAAGTCGGGGTGGAACGCCTCTTCGCTCCCCCCCTCCGGCCAGCGGATCCGCCGGCAGTGGGCGCAGACACCGCACGGCCGCTCCTCCGGCGGCGCGACGCAGAGCAGCGTGCGCGCCAGCTCGATCGCCACCTCGCGGCGCCGCTCGGCGGGACCACCGTGGAGGATCACCCCCGGATAGAGCTCTCCCCGGCGGGCGAGGTCGACGGCCGCCTCCGGGGTCACGACGCTCTCTCGCGGTCGTCTCCGAGGAGGCCGGCGAGGGCGCGGCGGACCTGCGCCGCGGTCTCCTCCTTGCTGCCCGAGGAGTCGATCCGCCGGAAGCGCTCCGGCTCGGCCTCGGCGAGCGCCCAGAACCCGTCGCGGACGCGCTGGTAGAAGGCGAGGGCTTCGGAGTCCAGCCGGTCGGCGGTTCCGGGAGAGCGCCGGAGCCGAGTCGTCACTCCCCGCTCGCGCGCGAGCTCCGCCGGCAGGTCGAAGAGGAGCGTGAGATCGGGCTTCCGGCCGCCGGTGGCCACCCGGTCCACGTGGTCGATCAGCGCCTGATCCAAGCCGCGGCCGTAGCCCTGGTAGGCGCGGGTCGAGTCGGTGAAGCGATCGCACAAGACGTGCTCGCCCTGGGCGAGCGCGGGCTCGATGACCTCGATCAGGTGCTGGCGGCGGCTGGCGAAGACCAGGAGCAGCTCCACGCGGCCGTCCATGGCGCCCCACCGGTGGTCGAGGAACACCCGGCGGATGGCCTCTCCGAGGGGGGTGCCGCCCGGCTCGTGAGTCACCCGGTGAGCGATCGCTCGCTCGGCCAGCCAGCGCGCCGTCCGCCGCAGGTGGGTGGTCTTGCCGCTCCCGTCGAGACCCTCGAAGGTGATGAACAGCGGATGGGACGGCTCGGGGAAGGCGCTCATGGCGAAGAGCTCAGCCCTCGTCCTCGGCGAACAGCTCGGCCTCGAGACGGCCCCGGGTCGCGGGATCGAAGCCGAAGGCCTCGGCCAGTCGCCCGAGCCAGGCGCGCTCCCGCTCCGAGACCTGCTGGTCGGCGAGGACGACGAGGGCGGCGGCGCGGTAGAGGGTCTCGCGCGCCGCGGGCTCGGCGACCATCCCGGCCAGCTCGTCCGGCGACGGCGGCACCACCAGATCCTCGTGCACCTGGTGCACCGCCGGCTCCGGCAGATCGGACTCGTCGAGGCGGGAGAGGATCAACCGCCGTTCCTCGGCGCCCAGCTCCCCGTCGGCCAGCGCCGCCGCCACCATGGTGCGCACGGCGGGGAAGAGCGCCTCGGGAGGGAGCTCCTCCGGCTCCTCCGTCTCGGCGGGCGGCACGGGGAGAGGAGGCAGAGGGGGCGGCGATTCGGCGTCGGCCGCGGGAGGTGGCGGTGGCGGCGGGAGCGGGCGGGTCTTGCCGCTGCTGCCGCCGCTTCGGGGCAGCGGCTGAGTGCGCGAGCCGGACCGGGGCGTCGAGGGGAGCGGCGCGGCCACGCCCGCTCCGGGGGCGGACCCGGCCTTGGACACGGCCAGCCCGCCCAGCGCCGCCGCCGCGCCCATCATCAGAAGGTTCCGGGTGCCGATCCGGCGGACGATGCGCCGGG
>CAZIIB010000079.1:0-9825 GCA_964539125.1 uncultured Thermoanaerobaculia bacterium
CGTGGAGCTGGCCCCCCTTGAAGTTCAAGGGGAAGACGATGCCGGTGTTGAAGAGCTGCGACTGGTCGGCGGCGTTGGTGACCCGGCGCCGCCAGTAGGAGGCGTCGACGCGCAGGGCCGAGCCGATCCCCTGCTGCGCGCCGAGGTTGATCACGTCCTGCCTTTCGGAGACGTTGTGGAGCTGGCCGAAGCCGAGCCGGTTCGACGCCTGGATCTCGGGCGGCACCAGGGCCGCCGCCTGGGGCGAGGACGACAGGAGGATGTTCTCGTACTCCGGCGTCACGAACATCCGGTCGTAGGAAGCGCGGAGCACGGTGTGGGTCGGCGCGATCGAGTAGGCGACTCCGAGCCGCGGCTGGAGCTGCGACTCGGTCTCGAAGAGGTGGTTGCGCCCGTAGCGCAGGCCGGCGCGCAGCGTCAGGGCCCTGAGGCGCACCGTGTCTTCGACGAAGGCGGCGCCGTAGGTGCCGGTGCGCGAGCCTGAGAAGGTGAAGAGCTCGCCGCCGCGGGTCAGGTCGTAGAGAGCGAGATTCGGGTTGTAGCCCTCCGACGCCGGGTCGTTGAAGGTCGAGTCGGTGATGCCGAAGTCGAAGCGCTCGTCGATGGGGAAGGTCTTCGCCTGGAGCCCGGCCTCGATCTCGTGGACACCCATCTGCCTCGAGAGCGTGAGGTTGAAGCCCCGGTTGTCGAGCGAGCGGCTCTGGTCGGCGGTCACGGGGGTGTCGCCCGGGGAGCCGAACAGGCGGAGCTCGTTGTCGCGGGCGTAGGCGAGGCCCTCGACGACCCAGGAGCCGGCGACGTGCTGGTAGCCCAGGTTGGCGTTCCAGTCTCTCGAGTCGACCCGCTGGTCCTGGCCCGCCGCCTCCTGGGACGGAAGGTTCGTGACGTCGCGGTGGGTGCGGCCGGCGTTGGCGGTGATCCGGAGCGAGTCCGAGCCGCTCCCGGGGAGAAGGTCGTAGCGGAGGAAAGCGCGCGCCGTGTCTCCGTGATTGTGCAGGTTGTCGAACGACACCGGGTCGAGGAAGCGATCCGAGGCGGAGCCGTCGACGCTCGCGAAGAGACCGTGGCGCGCCGCCCCTTGGCCCAGGTTTGCCGAGGCCTGGCGGCTGTCGAAGCTGCCGCCGCCGACCCCGGCGTCGCCGTGGAATCCTGCGTGACCGAGGGCGGAGCGGGTCGTCAGATTGAGGACGGCGTAGGCCTTCTCGCCGTACTCGGCCGACACCCCGCCGGTCTGGATCTCCAGGTCCTGGACGACGGCCGGGTCGAGGGAGTTCGAGAAGGTGATCCCCACCTGGTCGCCGATGGGCTGGCCGTCGATGACCAGGAGCTGCTGGGAGTGGCCGCCCTGGAAGTGGTAGCGACCGTTCTCGTCCTGGGAGAAGCCGGGGGCCGAGAGGACGATGGACTCGAAGGCACGCGATGCCGCGGCCGCCGGGAAGCGGCCGATGAGTGAGCGGTCGATGTCCACGTGGCTGGTGGAGCTGTCGGTCTCGAGGGCCACGGGCTCCTTCTCGCCCTGGACGGAGACGCTCTCGGAGAAGCTCGGCGCCAGGGTGAGCGTGCGAACGACCGGCACCGCGCCGCGCACCGTGACGTCGACGTGGGCGGGCGCGAAGCCCGAGAGCTGGGCGGTCAGGTGGTACGGGTTGTCGGGGACGTCGTAGAGCAGGAAGGCGCCGTGGGCGTCGGTGGTGACCTGCTGCTCGTAGCCGGTGACGTGGTTGGCGAGCCGGACGGTGACGCCGGGCAGGGCCGAGCCGTCGGAGGCCACGACCTTGCCCTGCACCTGGCCGGCGAGGGCCGCGCTGGGCAGGACGAGGGCGAGCCAGACGGCGAGCTGGAGCGCGGCGCGGACCGCGCGCCGCGGCGAGAGGGTGTACGTCGTATGTCGAGACATGGGTTTCTCCTGAGATCCTTTGAACTCTTCGCTGGCGGGCGGTCCGGATCCGGTCGCGGACCGGAGACGGCGAACCGCCCCGGGTACACGGATGTCTCCCCGGCCCCGCGAGGCGCGGAGTCGGAGCTTCAGAACGGCGGGTGGGAAAGGCTCAGGAGGCCGCGGGCGGGCCGCGGAGAGTGGCCGGGTGGTGGAAGGTGAGGAGCGGCGGTGGCGGAGCCTCTCGCACCTCGAAGCCCCGCTCGGCCGGAGAGATCCTGGCGGCGACCGGCAGCAGGTGGGCACCCGCTGTCTGCATCTGCAGGAGGCAGAAGGGGCACGGCGGCAGGTGCTCGGGGTGGGCCGACTCGACGTGGCGGTAGTGGATCGGCCGGGACGCCGAGCAGGGGTAGACCTCGACGCCCGAAGCGGCGTAGGGGTCGTGCACCTCGCGCGGCGAGCCGAGGTCGATCCCACCCAGCAGCAGGATCGCCGACAGGTACGGAACGACGGCCAGTCGAACCCGTAGCTTGGACATGGCTCCTCGGGTCATGGGTCAGCGATGATCCGGCGGGCCCGGAGGCCCGCCGGGGCGTTCACTCCGCGGGCAGGGGCTCCTCGGCGTCGGCCTGGGCCGGACGGCGGATCTTGCGCCAGACGGCGAACAGGACCAGGAAGAGGCCGAGGAAGCAGACGACCGCCGGCCCGCTTGGGAAGTCGCTCCAGTAGGAGAAGGCGAGGCCGGAGGCGCTCGCCAGGAGACCGACGATCCAGGCGGCGACCGCCCTCGTCCCCCAGCTCCGGCTCACCGTCAGGGCGATGATCGCCGGGGCCACGAGATAGGCGAAGACCATGAGGACGCCGGCGATGGTGACCGCGAAGGTGATCACCAGGCCGAACGAGAGGTAGAAGAGGAAGTCCCAGAGCCTCAGGGAGGTGCCTTCGCGCTCGGCCTCGGCGGGGTGCTCGGAGATCCTCAGGAAGCGGCGGCGGAAGAGCCAGTGGAACACTCCCACCGCGGCGCACACCGCCAGGAGGCGGCCGACCGCGCCCCAGCTCACCCACAGGATCGTGCCGGCCAGGA
The DNA here is from genome assembly GCA_964539125.1 of uncultured Thermoanaerobaculia bacterium. GTDB lineage: Bacteria > Acidobacteriota > Thermoanaerobaculia > Multivoradales > DATKCC01 > CAVUBL01. Next base: position 2,961 of record CAZIIB010000079.1, read on the forward strand.
GCTCCTTGATGTGCTCGGCCCCTTCGGGCGCCCGGTCGGCCACCAGGATGGCCGCCGCCGAGGCGATGACGTAGCTGATGCCGATGATCGCCTCCTGGGGCACCGCCTCGTGCCTCCCGGGCCGGGTGATCGTGAAGACCCCGGCGCCGAGGATGGTGGCGACGAGGGAGTAGGCGAAGGAGGCGGCGGTGCCGGGCGGGTGGCCGGCGAGGAGCGCGATCACGGTGCCCAGCGCGGCGATCTGGGCCAGCGCCAGGTCGACGAAGATCACCTGGCGCAGGAGGACGTGGAGGCCGAAGTAGCCCAGGGTCGCCACCAGCACGAGGCAGGCGGCGAAAGGGGCGGCCATGAAGGTGACGAGGTCGAGCATGGGGTGATCTCCTTCCCGGTCAGGTGGTGCCGCCGAAGGCCTTGGCGAGGCTGTCCACCCAGAGGTCGACCAGGTGGAAGTAGCCGTCGGCGGAGAGGTCCGAGGGTCCCAGGGGCACCCGCACGGGGGTGGCGCCGGCGCGCTCGGCGATGGATTGGACCTTCTGGGCGCTGAAGTAGCTGGCGACGAACATCACGTGGACGTGCTGGTCCTCGATCTCCTGGATCAGGTCGTGGACGTGACGGGCCGACGGCGGGATGCCCGGCTTGGGCTCCACGAAGTCGATCACGTCCAGGTCGAAGAGGGTGGTGAAGTAGATCCAGTTCTTGTGGTAGGCGACGATCTTCTTGCCGTAGAAGGTGCCGTAGGCCTTGCCGAGCCACCCTCCGAGGCGCGCCACCAGGGGCTTGCCGTCGAGCTGCTTGCTCTCGAGGAAGGGAACGAGCTTGCCCTCCCGGGCCAGGGGATCGAGGGTGTCCGAGCCCAGGATCTTGAGGAGGGCGTCGCCGTAGAGGGCGTGGTCGATGCGATCCCGGAAGGCCGCGAGGTTCGCCTCGTAGGTCGCCTTGCCCGCCGGATCGACCCGCTCCAGGCCGGCGGCGATGTTGCCGGCGATCACCTTGGCGTTGAGCGGGCTGGTGTGGATATGGGGATTGCCGTAGATGTGGAGGTCGCCCGCCTCCCGGCTCAAGGTCGAGGGGACGTCCATCATCTGGACGCCCTGGCTGGCGCTGACGAAGCCGGGCTGGCCGTCGCGGATCGAGCGGTTGCCCGACTTGTCCACCAGCGACGGCGCCCAGAGCTCGAGGTCGAGACCGGTGGTGACGAAGACGTTCGCCGTGCGGAGCATCAGGGCGTAGGAGGGCTTGGCCTTGACGAAGTGGGCGTCTTCGGATGGATCGGCGATGGAAGCCACCGTCACCCGGTCGCCTCCCACCGCCTTGGCGATGGCGGCGTAGGCGGGCAGCGTGGTCACCACCTTGACCGGCGGACTCCCCTGGGCCCGCGCGGCGGTGGCCAAGCCGGCGACCAAGGCCAGGGCCAGGCCCGGGGCGGCGAGCGTACAGATCACGAATCGTTGCAGGGTCATGTCGTCGCTCCTCAGTACTTTTCGTGCTTGTGGGGGCCGGCGGCCCAGATGAGCTGGAGAGAGAAGCTGTTGGCGCTCTCCTCCGCCACGCTGTCGTCGAGCCAGCGGTACTCGGCGTGGAGGCGGACGAACTCGCTCTGCCACCAGGTGACGTAGGGCACCACTGCCCGGGTCAGGTGCTCGGGGTCGAGGGGGTCTTCGACCCGGTCGTAGCGCACGCCGCCCCAGAGGTTGCGGGCGAGCAGGCCCTCGAGGTAGCTGTAGCCGCCCCAGGCGTCGTGAGCCAGGCCCGTCGGGTCGGCGCGCTCCGAGCGGAGGACCTCGGTGCGCCAGGTCACCTCCCGGTACTTGGCCCGGGCGGGCGGCGTCCAGTCGAGGGTCAGGTCCGCACCCCAGACGCGGCTCGTGCCGCCCTCGGCGGTCTCGCCGTCGACGCCCGAGAGGCCGAGCTCGAGGTAGGTCGAGTTCGACAGGTCCCAGTAGCTCGAGAGGTGGCCGAGGACCGCCAGGCGCCGGAAGTCCTGTCCGCCGAAGGCCTCGTTCGAGCCGTCGGTGACCTGGAGGGTGAGCTGGTTGGTGGTGGCCCAGCCGTGGGGGAGCAGCCAGTCGAGGGAGACCCCGGTCTGGGCCAGGCCCTCCTCGCCGAAGTCGCTCTGGAGGACCAGCGGGTAGTCGGTCTGGGGAAGGGCGTGGAGGTGCCAGCGGTTGAGCAGGCCGAAGCGCTGGCGGAACTTGCCGAAGGTCAGGCCCAGACCGCTGCCGAGGGTCGGGTACTTGACGTAGCCCTCCTCGATGTCCGCGCCCTCCTCCGGGTTGAATGAGACGGTCCAGTGGGTCATGGAGAACGGATCGAGGGGAGACTGGACGTCGAGCTCGAACTCCTGGACGTGGAAGTCCTCCCGGGCGGCGTCGGAGGCCACCCCCAGGACGTTGCCGGTCATGGAGATCTCGGGGTTGAGCTGGTTCAGGTTCCGCTCCCGGCCGTAGACCGGGGCCCCGGGCTCCGCCTGGGCGCTGGGCGCCGCCGCCGGCGCCGCCTGGGCGACCTCGGCGGAAGCGGCCGCCGCGGCGGCGCGGAGCGCTGCCAGCTCGTCCGTCTGCGGCGCCTCGGCGGCGGCGGGTGGGGCGGGGGCCCGGGCGGCCTCGAGCGCTGCGAGGCGGGCCTCGAGCTCGCTCAAGCGGGTCTCATACTCGTGCCGGAGCTGCTCCATCTCGGCGCGCAGGTCCGCCACCGGATCTCCTCCCGGGCCCGGGGTGGTGGCGGCCCCGGCCTGGGCGCCGGCGGGCGGGGCGAGAGCGAGAGCCGCGAGCGCGACTCCCAGGATGAGCGAGGCAGCGCCTCCGAGGCGTGTGCAGCGGTTCATGGGCTCCTCCCGTGCTGGTGGATCTCGTGCCGTGCTCGCGGGCCGGCGAGCGGCTCGCGCGGCGGATCGGACGGTCTCCGCGTCCCGCGGGCTGGAGCGCCCGGGGACGATCGGGGACGATGTCTGGTTCCGGTCCGGCTAGCAGACGGGAGGAGCGCGGCTGCCGCCCGGGTGGGCGGTGGGCGCGAGCCAGGTGGGCTCGCCGACGCCGAGGGAGGATCCCGCGGCCGGCGGCGGGCCGAGGGCGACGGCGGCCGGGGCCGCGTTGCCCAGGGAGTGGAGGTGGAGCAAGCAGGCCGGGCAGTGGAACACGTGGCCCGCGCCCGGAGCCTCGAAGTGGTGCGCCCGCGTCGGGTGAGCCGCCGCCTGGAACACCAGGGTGCCGTCGGCGAGAGCACCGAAGGCCCCGTCGTGGTGGTGAATCTCGAGGGAGCCCAGGAGCATGCCCAGGCTGACGAGAAGACAGAGAGCCAGGCGCACGGCGGCGCGCGGCCGGCGGTCGCGACGCCCGAGCCTCCGCTCAGTCGGCCTCAGCATGGCCGCTGGCCATCCCCGGATCGATCGCCCGGGGGCGAGGAAGGAGAAGCAAGACACACCACCTATGGCATGGTATCATGCCCAAGAGGTGATCATCTGTTGAGCCGCTTCGCTTCCCGGCCGCCACGCCTTCGGGCCTCGGCGCTTCCCCTGGTGCTCGTCGCCCTGGCGGGTGCGTTGGCGGGCCGCCCGGCCGCCGCCGACACCGTGTACCTGGCGAACGGCGAGGTCTTCGAGGGCGTGATCGCCCAGGTCGAGGGCCAGTCGGTGGAGATTCGCCTTCCGTACGGCGAGATCCGCCTCCCCAAGAGCCGCGTGGCGCGGGTCGAGCGCGCGGGCTCGGCGTTCGGGGAGTACCTCCAGCGCAAGGAGGCTCTGGGTCGGGGGGCGAGCGCCCGCCAGTGGCTCGACCTGGCGCTCTGGGCGCAGGCGGAGGACTTCCAGGACGGCATGCGCGAGGCGGCCCTGCGCGCCGCGATGCTCGATCCGGCCCTGAAAGGCCTGGCGCCGGTCATGACCTCCCTCGGCTACGTGCTCGACCAGGAGACCGGCCGCTGGCTCTCCGAGGGCGAGCACCTCCGGCGCCAAGGCTATGTCCAGGTGGCGGGAGAGTGGGTCTCCCCCGAGGCTCTCCAGGCGCGGGCGCGCGCCGCGGAGGCGGAGCGCCAGAAGCAGCTCGAGGCACGCCGAGCGCAGCGCGAAGACACCCTCGACCGGGCGATCACCCTCCTCGCCGCCTCCGAGCTCGCACGGGTCCAGTCGGACCAGGCCGCGAAGCGGCAGGTGCCGGCCTACCCCTTCGGGTCCGCCGCCGTCTATCCGGTGGCGAGCTTCCCGGGCGCCTTCCGCGTGGCGCCGCGCCGGCGGGGCAGGGTCCCGGGAGGCGCCGGGGCGCCCGATGCCCAGGGTCCGCCCGCACCGGCCCGGCCGCAGCCCGAGGACCACCACGGGGGCTACCGCGCGCTGGCGGTCCGCCAGCCGGGCAGCATCATCCCCCTCAGCCAGTTCGAGACCAGCGGTACCCAGAATCCCTGAGAAGGGCCTGCGGCTGGCTCCCTGATCGCGGGCGCGAGGCGCTCCACGTCGCGTCCCCTGTCGGCGGCCGGCATGTCGTATGATGCGCTGACATTCGAACCGGCTCGCCGACCGCCTGGAGGCTCTGATGTCGTCTACCCCTCGCCGCACCACCCCGTTCTTCGCCGCCAGCACGACCGTGGTCCTGGCCCTGGTCCTGGCCCTCTCGCTTCCCGCGCTCGGGTGGTCCCAGAGCGCGCCCATGGCGCCGGTGCCCCGGTCGACGGCGAAGGTGCGGGTGAGCGCCGAGCCGCCGGCGCGAGTCGCCGGAAGCTTCGGCGTCGCGCCCATGGCCAGCTTGACCGAGGCCCGGACCGGCGCCGCCGACCAGCTCGCGGCCCTCGAGTCCTGGAACCGGGCCGGCCGGTTGCCGCTCCGCATCGGCATCCTGCGACCGGTCCCGCTTCCCCGCACCGTCACGTTCGGCCCGGCCCTCGCCGCCGAGGCGGCCGGCCTCCACGCCGGCGGCGCCTTCGTGCGGGCCGGCGCGGGCAGCACGGTGTGGGGCGGCGCGGTCACGGTGGCGGACGCCTACCGCTTGCGGCTCCACCTCGCCGACGTCCACCTGCCGGCGGGCGCCCGGTTATGGGTCTACGGCGACGACGGCGAGACGGTCGGCCCGTTCGGCCCGGAGCTCGCGTCCCAGGGCGGCCTCTGGACCCCGAGCGTCGCCGGGCCGACGATCCGGCTCGAGGTGGAGGTGGACGGGGCCGCGCTCCAGGCGGGTGCCGGCTACCGGTTCACCGTGGACCGGATCGGCCAGATCTTCCGGCTCGACGCTCGCGGTGCGCCGATCCTCACCCCGGCGCCCCAGGCGGTGGACTCGAGCTGCCTCGAGGACGTCTCCTGCGTGACCCCCGCCACCTTCCCGGTGGTCCAGCAGGCGGAGAAGGCCATCGCGCACCTGGAGTTCGTGCCAGACAGCGGGGGCCTCGCCGCCTGCACCGGGGGGCTCCTCAACGTCGCCGACGGCGCGCCGCCGGGGACGCCCTTGCCTTTCCTCACCGCCAACCACTGCATCTCCACCCAGGCGGAGGCGTCGAGCCTCGACGCGTTCTGGGACTACAAGACGACCTCTTGCGGCGGCGCGCTGCCGCCGGTCGCCAGCCTGCCCAGGACCAGCGGCTCCACCCTGCTCGCGACCGGCACCGATAGCGACTTCAGCCTGCTCCAGCTCGACAGTCTGCCGGCGGGCCGGGTCGCCCTCGGCTGGGACGCCTCGCAGGTGACTCAGCCCTCCGGCATGGTGCTCCACCGGATCTCGCATCCGGTACCGGACCTGGACATCCTGCCGCAGCAGTACACTCGCTACCAGGTCAGGAGCGGAGGCGACCGCCAACTCTGCGGCATCGGCTTCTTCCCGAACCAGGACACCGACGACCCGACGCTCTTCATCCATTCGTTCTATCTCGAGGGCGGGACCTTCGGCGGCAGCTCGGGTGCGCCGCTCATGAAGGGCAACGGGCAGGTGGTGGGCCAGCTCTTCGGAGCCTGCGCTCCCGAAGGAGGCGATCCGAACGACGGCTGCGCCACGGAGAACGACGAGCTCGACGGCAACTTCGCCAACACCTACGGCTACATCGCTCAGTACCTCGGTGCGGCGCCCCCGCCGCCGGGCCAGTGGCTCACCACGCCCGAGCAGCCGGGCTTCGAGTTCCAGGTTCGGATCACCAACGACTCGGGCCCGGTGACGGGCGCGGCGGAGCCCGGCTGCATCGTCGAGACGTTCTGCGCCAGCGGCGCCCTGGCCGGACGGCCGGAGGTGTTCGTCAAGCTGATCGGCCCGCGGCCGAACGGGTACCTCTGGGTCCAGATCAGCCGCTTCACGCCCTCCGAGGTGGAGGTGTGGGTCCGGCAGGTCTCGAGCGGCGACGTGAGGTACTACGACCTGGCGGCCGTTTCGGCGACCTCGGACGACGTTTCGGGTCGCCAGGACCGGATGGCGTTCTCGCCGTAGGGCGGAGGGCTACCGCGGTGACTGGACCTGCCGGTAGCGGAAGCAGCTCACCGTGTGGTCGTTGACCATGCCCACCGCCTGCATGAAGGCGTAGACGATGGTCGGCCCGACGAAGGAGAAGCCGCGGCCCTTGAGGTCCCGGCTCAGCCGGGCCGACAGGTCGGTCGCGGCGGGAGCCTCGCGCGAGGCGCGGTGGCGGTTGACCAGGGGCTCGCCGCCGACGAACCCCCACAGGTGGTCGCTGAACGAGCCGAGCTCCTCGCGCAGCCGCAGGTAGGCCCGGGCGTTGCCGATGGCGGAGAGGACCTTCTGACGGTTGCGGACGATCCCGGGATCGGCCAGGAGGCGGGCGACGTCGGCCTCTGCATAGGAGGCGATCCGCTCGGGATCGAACCCCTCGAAGGCCCTGCGGTAGCCTTCCCGGCGGCGCAGGATGGTGGCCCAGGAGAGCCCCGCCTGGGCGCCGTCGAGGA
>CAZIIB010000080.1:0-9806 GCA_964539125.1 uncultured Thermoanaerobaculia bacterium
TGGTGGTCACCGACCTGGTGGACAGCACGAAGCTGCTTTCCAGCGTCGGCGACCGCCGTGGGGCCGAGCTCTCGGCCCACCACGAGCGCCTGGCCCGCGACCTCCTGGTCGAGTGCGGCGGCCGGGAGATCGACAAGACCGACGGTTTCCTCCTGCTCTTCGACCGCACCGCCGATGCCGTGCGCTACGCCCTGGCCTATCATCGGGCCCTCGCCGCGCTCTCCGAGGAGGAGGGCCTGGAGCTCACGGCCCGGGTGGGCCTGCACCTGGGCGAGGTCTTCCTGCGCTCCAACCCACCGGAGGACGTGGCCCGCGGCGCCAAGCCGGTGGAGATCGAGGGCTTCGCCAAGATGATCGCCGCCCGGGTGATGGGGCTGGCGAAGGGCCGGCAGACCCTGATCACCCGCGCCGCCTTCGACCTGGCGCGCCAGTCGGCCGCTCACGAGAAGCTCGCCGACGACCCGCTGCGCTGGTTGGCCCACGGCCCCTACGTGCTCAAGGGCATCGCCGAGCCGGTCGAGGTGTTCGAGGTCGGCGTCGCGGGCTTCGCACCCCTGATCGTGCCCAAGAGCACCGTCAAAGCGCGTCGCGCGGTGCCGGCGGGCGACGAGATCACCCTCGGATGGCGTCCGGCGCCGGGCCTCGAGGTGCCCCGTCGGGCCGGCTGGGTCCTGGTCGAGAAGCTGGGCGAGGGCGGGTTCGGCGAGGTCTGGCTCGCCCGCCACGAGAAGACCGGCGAGGCGCGGGTCTTCAAGTTCTGCTACCAGGCCGAGCGGCTGCGCTCGCTCCAGCGCGAGGTCACCCTCTTCCGGTTGCTCAAGGAGACCCTGGGCACCCGGGACGACATCGCCCGCATCCTGGAGTGGAACTTCGAGCGCGCCCCCTACTTCCTCGAGTGCGAGTACACCGAAGGCGGAAACCTCCTCGAGTGGGCGGCCGAGCAAGGAGGGGCCACCGCCGTGCCCCTCGCCACCCGCCTCGAGCTCCTCGCCCAGGTGGCCGACGCCCTGGCCGCCGCCCACTCGGTCGGCGTGCTCCACAAGGACGTCAAGCCCGCGAACGTCCTGATCACGACCGACACCCAGGGCCGGCCGAAGGTACGGCTCACCGACTTCGGCATCGGGCTGATCACCGACCGGGAGCTCCTCTCGCGCCAGGGGATCACCGTCTTCGACCTCACCGAGATGGTGGCCGACAGCGCCTATTCGGCAGGCGGCACCCACCTCTACATGGCGCCCGAGCTGGTCGAGGGACGCGCGGCGACGGTGCAGGCCGACGTCTACGCCCTGGGCGTCATGCTGTACCAGTTCGTGGTCGGGGACTTCACCCGCGCCCTGGCCCCCGGCTGGCGGCGGGACGTGGAGGACGACATCCTGCGCGAGGACATCGCGCAGATGGCCGAGGGCCGCCCCGAGCGCCGCCTGCGCGACGCCCAGGAGGTGGCCGAGCGGCTGCGCACCTTGGACCAGCGCCGCGCCCAGCGGGAGGCCGAGGACCGGGCGCGCCGGGAGCGCGAGGCCGAGCGCCTGGCCCTCGACCGGGCCCACCGCCGGCGCCGCGCCGCCCTGGTGATCGCCGGGATCGCCGTCGTCGTCCTGGCCGTGGTCTCCTTCCTCGCCGTCCAGGCGGTCCAGGCGCGCCGCGAGGCCGAGCGTCGCCGCGGCCAGGCGGAGAGCCTCATCGGCTTCATGGTGGGCGACTTGCGCAAGAAGCTCGAGCCGATCGGCCGCCTCGACGTCCTGGACGACGTGGGCGACCACGCCCTCCAGTATTTCGACGCGGTGCCCGAGTCGGACCTGACCGACGAGGAGGTCTTCCGGCGATCCCAGGCCCTCTTCCAGATCGGCGAGGTGCGAACCGCCACCGGCGAGCTCTCCGCCGCGCAGGAGGCGTACCAGGAGTCCCTGGTCCTCGCGGAGCGGCTGGTCGAGCGCTCGCCGTACAACACCCTGTGGAAGAAGGCGCTCGGCGCCAGCCATTTCGGAGTCGGCTCCGTCCTCTGGCGCCAGGGGGACCTGCAAGGCGCCCTGAAGCACTTCCGGGCCTACCTCCACCTCTCCGAGGAGCTCGCCGCGCAGCAACCCGACAACTCCGACTGGGTTCTCGAGAAGGCGTACGGCTTGAGCAACGTGGGCTCCGTGGAGCAGGCCCTCGGGAACCTCGAAGCGGCGCGCGAAGCCTTCAGCAAGTCCCTGGAGCTCCGCGAGTCCCTGGTCAGCAAGTCCGGCGGCGACCGGAAGCTCGAGTACGACCTGGCGGTGGCCCACAACAAACTCGGCGTGGTACTGGACTGGATGGGAGAGCCTCGTTCCGCGTACCAGCAGTACCTGGCGGACCTCCGCTTGAGCCAGGAGCTGCTCCGCGCGGCCCCCTCGGACGCCGACGTGAAGCATCATCTCGCGACGGCCCAGTGGTTCCTGGGAGATCTACTCCAGAAGACTGGCGAAGGCGTCGCGGCGCTCGCGCACTTCGATGCGGCCCTCACCAGCTACGAAGAGCTCAGCTCGAGCGACCCATCCAACACTCGCTGGCGACGCAATATGGCCGCCGCCACTCAGCACATCGGTCAGGTCGACCTCGCCCTCGGTGAGCCGGCGAAGGCCCTCGACAGGCTCCGGACCGCGGAAGCGACCTTCGACAAGCTCTCGCAGGCGACCCCGGCGGACGCCAGGCTCCGGGAGGATCTAGCGAAGGCTCGCCTGGACATCGGGGCCGCGCTTCTCCGCCTCGACCGTTCCGCCCAGGCCCGCCGATCCCTCCAACGAGGGCTCGAGATCGTCACGGCCTCGACGCCGGTCCCACTCCAGGAGGATACGAGAGCCCTGCTCGCAAGCAAAGCCCACCGCTTCCTCGGGTCGACCTACGCGGCCGAGGGCCAGGCGGCAGTCGCCCGGCGTGAGTGGCGGCTCGCCGCCGAGCTGGTGGCGCCTCTGGCGCAGCGAGGAACCGAGCCGGAAATGCTGAACGCCTGGATTCTCCCGAAGCTCCTGCTCGGGGAGACCGCCGAGGTCCACGCCTCGCTGCAGAAGTTGCTCCAAATGAATTATCGAGACCCCGAGCTCATGGCTGTCTTACGATCTCGCGGCCTGCCCGTTCCCGAGCCCTTGTCCCTGGTCGGCCAATGAGGGTCCGACCTTCCATCGACGACCCAGAGGGTCAACTGAGGAGGAGCCCATGCCAGAGTCCAAGATCCTGGCCATCGTGAGCGGAAAAAGCATCACGATCCAGCCTACCCGGAAGAATTTTCAGAGTACCGCTACAGATCAGGAGCTCCGCTGGCTCGGCCAAGGCAACGGCGTGACGATCGGGAACGTAGACTTCTCCAAGTCAACGAACCCGCCGCTCACCAGCGGTCCGAGGGAGGATCCCAGCAACCCCGGGCAGTGGATCGCGACCTGGAACGCCACCGTTTTGGGGACCTACCCCTATTCGATCCAGGTCCTCCAGAACAATCAGCCCGTCGGCGGCCCCGTCGACCCGGAGATCGAGAACGACCACATGGGCGGCGCCATGGGCGGCGGCGGCTGAGCCGCCCGCCGACGCCTCTCTCAGGCCGCCCGGCGCTCGGGCTCGCCCTCGTCCACCCGGTTGCCGTTCTTGACCGCCTCCGAGGGTTCCTTGAGCCCCCAGACGAGGCCCACGGCGGCGAGGGCGCGGAGGATGTAGTAGGTGAGGTCGATCTCCCACCAGTAGAAGCCCTGGCGGGTGGCCGCCTTGTAATAGTGGTGGTTGTTGTGCCACCCCTCGCCCATACAGATCAGGGCGAGGAGCCAGTTGTTGCGGCTGTCGTCTTTGGTGCGATAGCGCCGCCGCCCGAACATGTGGGTGAAGCTGTTGATGGCGAAGGTGGCGTGCCAGGTGAGGACGGTGGAGATGAACAGCCCCCAGACCAGGGCCGGGAGCCCGCCCGCCGCGAACAGCGCCGCGCCCAGGAGGACGCCGGGCAGGAGGTGGAGCTTGTTGAGCCAGACGAGCTCCGGATAGCGGGCGAAGTCGGCGATCCGCTGGTAGTCGGTCTCGTCGTGGTCGGTGGTCAGGATCCAGCCCACGTGGGCCCACAGGAAGCCCTGGAGGCCGGGCGAGTGGAGGTCTCCGTAGCGGTCGCTGTAGCGGTGGTGGTGCCGGTGGTGGGCGGCCCACCAGAGGGGGCCCTTCTGGAAGGAGATGATGCCCAGGACGGCGAGCACGAGCTGGAACGCCCGGCTGGTCTTGAAGGAGCGGTGCGAGAAGTAGCGATGGTAGCCGGCGGTGACGCCGAACATCCGCACCCAATAGAGTCCCAGGCACAGGGCCACCAGGCCCCAGGACACCGGGAGCCAGAAGACCGCGAAACAGGCGGCGTGGACGGCGACGAAGGGCAGGACACTCCAGGTCAGCTTGAGCTGTGAGGGGCCGGGCGGCTCGATCAAGGGGCTTCCTCTCGTGTACGTCGGTTGGCGGATGGAGTGCGGGGCGGGCGACTCCCCGCGGGGCCGATCGTCCCCGCGGCGTCCGGCGAAGGCCAGGGGCCTGGCGTCAGATGAGCGTCACGATTCGGTAAGGGGTGAGGCGGTGCGCTACGATCCGCTCTGAAGAGCCCCCAGCCGACGCCATGCCGCAGATCCGCCGCACCCAGATCGTCGCCAGCTACGTCGTCTCCCTCGTCGTGGTCATCTCGCTTCTCGTCCTCTGGGTGGTCTACGTGGTCCAGGCCCGAGCCCGGATCAACGAGCTCGCCGGCCGGGTCGGAGTGACGGTGGGCAACTTGCACTGGGCGGTGCTCATCGTCGGCTGCGCCCTCGCCATTTTCCTCATCGTCGAGCTGACCTCGCAGCTCGCCAACACCTTCGCCGAGCGCCGCTACTCGCGCAAGCAGGAGGAGTTCATCTCGAACGTCACTCACGAGATGAAATCGCCGCTGGCGGCGATCAAGCTCCACGCCCAGACCCTCGAGCGCGACGACATCACCCCCGAAGAGCTGGCGCGCTCCGTGGGCTTCATCCTGCAGCAGGCGGACCGGATGAGCGGCCTGGTCGACGACGTCCTCGAGTCGAGCCGGCTGGTGGCGCGCAAGAAGCACCTGGCGCTCGAGCCGGTGCGCCTCGATTCCTTCTTCCAGAGCTACTTCGAGGAGGTCCGTCCGCGGCTCTCGCACCAGGGTCTCGACTTCGTCTCCCGGATCGGCACCGCGGCCAGCGTCCTCGCCACAGAGGACGCCCTGCGCCGCCTCATGGACAACCTGATCGAGAACGCCGCCCGCTTCTCGCGCGCCGGCGGCGAGGTCCGCTCCACCGTGACGGTCGCCGAAGGCCGGGCGGTGATCGAGGTGGAGGACGACGGCGTCGGGATCCCGAAGACCGAGCTCGGGAAGATCTTCGACCGCTTCTACCAGGTGGCCCACGCCGGCGAGGACCGGCGCAAGGGCACCGGCCTCGGCCTCTCCATCGTCTCCGGCCTGGTCCGGGAGATGGGCGGGTCGGTGCGCGCCTTCTCCCAGGAGGAGCGGCCGGGAACCCGCTTCCGGATCGAGCTGCCGATCGTCGGAGAGGCGACGTGAGCCAGCGAGAGACACCGCGGATCCTGGTGGTCGAGGACGAGGAGGCGATCGCCCAGGGCCTGGTCCTGAACCTCGAGCGCAAGGGGTACCGCACCGATCTCGCGGGCGACGGTCACGAAGCGCTGGAGCGGGCCGGCGCCGGACGCTACGAACTGATCCTCCTCGACGTTCGCCTGCCCGGGCTCGACGGCTTCGAGGTCTGCCAGGCGCTGCGCCAGCGGGGCGACCTCACCCCGATCCTCATCCTCACCGCCCGGGGCCAGCCGGACGACGTGGTCTACGGCCTGAAGCTCGGAGCCGACGACTACATGGTCAAGCCGTTCGACCTGGCCGAGCTCCTCGCCCGCATCGAGGGACTGCTGCGGCGCCAGGCCTGGGCCCAGGACGTGGGCGGCGAGGAGGCCGGGGCCGGCCGCGAGCCGGAAACGGAAACGCCCGACCGCCTGGACTTCGGAGAGTTCTGGGTCGACTTCAAGACCTGGCGCGCCAGGACCCGCGAAGGCGAGGTGGAGCTCTCGAAGAAGGAGCTCGCGGTGATGAAGGTCTTCGCGCGGCGCCCGGGCCAGGTGATCAGTCGCCGGGAGCTGCTGGCCGAGGTCTGGGAGCTCCCGGACCACCCCAACACCCGGGTGGTCGACAACGTGATCCTCTCCCTGCGCCGCGCCTTCGAGGAGAGCTCCTGGCGCCCCCGCCACATCCACACCGTGCGCGGCGCCGGCTACCGGTTCGTCCCCTGAACGGGAGCTACAATCCCAGCATCGCAGCGGCGGGCCGGATGGCCCGCTCCACCTATCGTCTCTGAAGGAGATTCGCTCCCATGGCAGCCCACCTCGACTCCCGCTCCGCCCGCACCCGAGGGCCGGCCCACCGGCTCCTCCGGACCCTCGTGGTCCTCGCCGTCCTGGCGATCGCCGCGGTCGTCGCCCTCGCCTGGTTCCGCGTCGGCGAGCCGAAGGTGTCCATCGAGGCGAGCAAGCCGGGGATCGGCCGCAAGAGCGCGCCCGTCGCTGTGCGGCTGTCCGAGCCCTCCCGCGGCCTGGCCGCGGTCGAGGTCCAGGTCGTGCAGGAGGGCAAGGAGCCGACGGTGGTCGCCGAGAAGACCTACCCGGAGCGCCGGCCGTTCTGGGCCTTCTGGGGACCCCGGACGACGAGCGACGAGCTCCGGGTGGAGATCGGAAAGGACACGGTGCCCGGCCTCGAGGAGGGCCGGGCGACGATCCGGGTGATCGCCCGGCGCCCGGGTACGCCGCTTCGCAAGGGCGCTCCGGTGATCGCCGAGCTCGAGCTGCCGGTGCGCCTCCGGCCCCCCCTGATCTCGGTCGTCTCGACCCAGAACTACGTGCGCCAGGGAGGCAGCGGGGTGGTCGTCTACCGGGTAGGCGCCAGCGCGCTGGCCGACGGCGGGCGCGACGGGGTGCGCTCCGGCGACGACTTCTTCCCGGGCTACGCCCTGCCGGGCGGCCAGGCGGGCGAGCGCTTCGCCCTCTTCGCGGCGCCCTGGAACCTCGACGACCCGTCCAAGATCCGCCTGGTGGCGGCCGATGCCATCGGCAACCAGGCCGAGACCGCCTTCGTCGACGAGTGGTTTCCCCACCCGCCCCGGAGCGACACGATCCACCTCTCCGACCCGTTCATGCAGAAGGCGGTCTCCGAGATCATGGCTCAAACCCCCGATCTCCAGGACAAGGGCGACCTCCTCCAGAACTACCTTCAGATCAACGGGGACCTGCGCCGGAAGGAGGCGCGGAGGCTCCGCGAGCTGGGGGCCGACTCGAAGCCGGAGTTCCTCTGGCACCGAGCCTTCCTGGCGCTGCCCAGCGCCGCGGTGATGTCCCACTTCGCCGACCGGCGGACCTACCTGTACCAGGGCCGCGCCGTCGATCACCAGACGCACCTGGGCTACGACCTGGCGAGCGTCCGGCAGGCCGAGGTGCCGGCCGCCAACCGCGGAGTCGTGGTCCTCGCGCGCTACTTCGGGATCTACGGCAACGCGGTGGTGATCGACCACGGCTACGGCTTGATGAGCCTCTACGGCCACCTCTCCTCCATCGCCGTCGAGGAGGGCCAGGAGGTCGACCGGGGGCAGGTCCTGGGCCACACCGGGGCCACCGGCCTGGCGGGCGGCGACCACCTGCACTTCACCCTGATGATCCGGGGCGAGCCGGTGACGCCGGTGGAGTGGTGGGACGGGAAGTGGATCCGCGACCGAATCGCCTCGAAGCTGGGCGCCGCCCTCCCCTACAGGCCGACTTCGTAGGCAGGAAGCAAATCCGGGCGGGGGCGTCCCTCTCCCCCGGGCACCGCGCCGCGAAGCGGCGTGGTCGGGTGGGAGAGGGAACGAGGGTGAGGGGGGCGATCCGGTCTACTTCAGAATCTCGCGGTAGCGGTTCCAGTGCGAGCGGATCTCGGCGAGCTCGGCGTGGGTGAAGCCGAGCTCGCTGGCGATCTGGCGCACCTGGTTCTCCTCGGCGCTCGAGATCGACTCGTCGGCGGCCGAGACCGCGAACAGGCAGTCCAGGAGCTCCTCGCGCTCGGCTCGGGTGGCGAGCTCGTTGAACTCGCGGGTGGCCAGGAAGTGCTCCGTGCCCCCCGACTCCTGGCTCCGGGCGGCGGCGATCTCCACCGCCATCGACGCTTCATCGGCGGAGAGGCCGCCGCGCTCGGTGAGGAGCTCGGCCATCTTCGCCCGCTCCTCGGCGCTGATGTCGAGGTCGGCGTTGGCCACCCGCGAGAGCACGATCGCGAAGGCGGCCAGGTAGCGTGCCCGGCGGGGCTCCAGGCGGTGGAGTCGGCTCACGATCTCCTGCACCGCGTCGGGAACCTGACCGACGCCCGCCGTGTCCTGACGAATGCCCAAGAGCTCCAGGATCGAGGCCAACATCGACAGGGAATATACCAAGCTCTACCCGAAACCCTCTCTCCGCAATCGATCGCTCTCTTACCCCGTCCCACCTCTTGAACTCCGGGCCGCGATGAGGCACGCTCTTGCAGCCCATGGCCACCTACGCGATCGGCGACGTCCACGGCTGCTCGGCCACCCTCCGGGCGCTCCTCGACGGCCTCCCCTTCCGGCCCGAGCGCGACCGCCTCTGGATGGTGGGCGACCTGGTCAACCGGGGCCCCGACTCCCTCGGGGTGCTGCGCTGGGCGCGGCGCACCTCCGAGACGCTCGGCGACCGGTTCGCCGCGGTGCTCGGCAACCACGACCTCCACCTGCTCGGCCTGGCCTCGGGCGTGGTCCCGGCGAAGCGCCGCGACACCCTGGAACCGGTCCTCCGGGCACCCGACCGGGACGAGCTCCTCGACTGGCTGGCGAGCCGCCCGCTCCTCCAGCGGACGGACGACGCCGTCCTGGTCCACGGCGGGCTCCCGCCGTGCTGGGAGCTGGACGAGGCCGAAGAGCTCGCCCGCGACGCCGAGGCGGGCCTCGGCTCGCCGGAGCGCCGCCGTCTCCTGGCTTCGTTCGAGAAGCCGCCCGCCCGGTGGCGCGACGACCTGGAGCCTCTCGAGCGCCGGTCCTTCGTCCTCGCCGCCTTGACGCTGATCCGCATGGTGAGCGCCGACGGCAGCCCGTGCCTGGGTTTCACCGGCCCCCCGGACCAGGCTCCCCGGGGATGCAAGCCCTGGTACGACGCGCCGGGGCGCACCAGCACCGGAGCCACCGTCGTCTGCGGCCACTGGGCCGCCCTCGGCCTGCACCTGGCCCCGGGCGTCGTGGCTCTCGACAGCGGCTGCGTCTGGGGCGGCCCGCTCACCGCCGTGCGGCTGGAGGACGGCGAGGTCTTCCAGGTGGAGAACCGCGACGCCGCCCCGGCGAGGCGGCGTCGGTGACGGCGCTGCCCCGCACCCACGACCTCCTGGTTTCGGGCATCGAGGCAGGGCTCCACCCGGGCGCCCAGATCTACGTCTCCCTGGACGGCGAGACGGTGGCCGACGACGCCGTGGGCGAGGCGCGCCACGGCGTGCCCATGGCTCCCGACACCCTCACCCTCTGGCTCTCTTCCACCAAGCCCACCGCCGCCGTCGCCCTGGCCCGGTTCTGGGAGCGCGGGGAGCTCGCCCTCGATGACCCGGTGGCCCGCTACATTCCGGAGTTCGCCGCCGGAGGCAAGGAGGCGGTGACGCTCCGCCACCTGCTCACCCACACGAGCGGCATCCGGATGCTCGACGTGGGCTGGCCGCGGGAGGCGTGGGACGCCATCCTCCACCGCATCTCGGCGCGCAAGCTCGAGCCGCGCTGGGACCCGGGGAAGAAGGCCGGCTACCACAT
>CAZIIB010000081.1:0-5287 GCA_964539125.1 uncultured Thermoanaerobaculia bacterium
CGCGGAACTGGACGTTGAACGGCGTCGCGTCTTTCAGGACGTAGCCGTTCTCCAGAAGGAGGAGCTGGATGTCGCGGGTGAGCAGCGCCGCGGCCTGGAGCGCGCCGAACGGCCACTCGTAGGGATAGGAGACGAACGGGACCCTCTCCGACTCGAGGGCCTTGTAGACGCCCTCGGGGGCCTCCCCGAGCTCGCGGAAGTCGAGCAGCCACCCCTTCTCGCACAGCGTTCGGCAGGTATCCGAGCCGTGGAAGGCGTCGTAGTGCTCCCGGTAGGACTCGCTGACCCACCGGATCACCCGCTCGCCTTCGACGAAGACGCGGCCGGAGGGGTCCCGATAGGAGGCGCTATCGGCCGGAGTCGTCATCCGGCTCGACGGGAGCCTCGTCCCGATCCGGGGCCTCGCCATCTCCCCGTAGCCTCCTCCAGAACTTGCTGGCTAAGAGCTTGACGGTCAACCATCCACCCACGATGACCGCGATCAGGGATTGGAGGAAGAGACTGCCCGAGCCGGGGTCGATGTATGCGTAGGCCGTGCTGGGCCAGAGCATGAACAGGAGGATCAAGCAGACGATGGACACTGCCGGGCTGACTCCGCGTACCTGGTCTCTGGTTCAGGCGTCGATCGGGCCGGGCGGCGAGTGGATTCGCCTCCGGGGCTAGGGGCTCGTTGCAGAAGATCACTATAGCGCATCGGGTCGGCGGAGAGCTCCGCGGAGCGGGCGCGCCGGAGTGGGGGGCTCCGTTCGGAGGCGTGACGGTTGACAGCGGCCACGATTTACTCGACAATGTCGACATGCCGCGCGAGCGCTTCCTCGGGGAGTTCGAGCAGATGGTCCTCCTGGCGGTGGTCCGCCTGGGCGACGAGGCCTACGGCGCGAGCGTGTTCGACGAGATCGAGCGCCGGACGGGCCGGGCGGTGTCGCGAGGTGGGCTCTACGTCACCATCGACCGGCTGGTCGACAAGGGCCTCCTCGAAGCGCGGATGAGCCGGCCGACGTCCGAGCGGGGCGGGCGGGCCCGCCGGATGCTGCGCGTCTCCGCCGAGGGTGTCGCCGAGCTGCGCAAGGCCCGCGCCGCATTCCAGAGCCTCTGGCAGGGGCTCGACGCGATCCTGGGGAAAGGGTGAGCCCGATGCCCGGAGACCCGCCGACCCCCCGCTTGCGCCGCCGAGGGTCCCGGCGCCCTCCCCGGTGGGCCGAGCGCCTCCTCACCCTCTGCCTGCCCCCGGGCGACGTCGGGGAGAGCGTGCTCGGCGACCTCCACGAGGGCTGGACGGCCCGCTCCGTCCGGGGCGGGCCGCCTCGGGCCGCCTTCTGGTACTGGCGCCAGGTGCCCGGAGTCGCCGCTCGCTACCTCGCCCGGCGCGGGTCCGGGGGCCGGACCGTCCCCCGGCCGGCGACCTGCGACCCGACGTTCCACCCGCCGTCCGACCGACGGAGAGGAGACCCGCCCGTGACCTCATTGCTCCACGACCTCCGCCTCGCCTTCCGCGGCTTTCGCCGCCGCCCCGCCTTCACCGCCGCCGCAGTCGCCTCCCTGGCCCTGGGCATCGGCGCCAGCACGGCGATCTTCGCCGTCGTCTACGGCGTGCTCCTGCGTCCCCTTCCGTTCGCGGAGCCGGACCGGCTGATGACCGTGAGCCCCCGCTTCGCAGGCCCCGGCGGCTTCGCTCCCGAGAGCTGGTCGTACCCCTACTTCGAGGCGTTCCGCGCCAGCCAGCAGAGCTTCTCGGCGGTCGCCGCCTACGCGCCCGCGGCCTTCAACCTGGCCGGCGAGCCGGGGGAGGCCGACGTGCCGCCGGAGCGGGTCCACGGCGAGTACGTCTCGGCCGAGTACTTCCCGGTGCTGGGGGTCGCCCCGGTCGTCGGACGCACGTTCACCGAGACCGAGGACCGCGTGACCGGCTCGCCCCCGGTGGCGGTCCTGGGCCACGACCTCTGGCGCCGGCGCTTCGCCTCCGACCCTTCGGCGGTGGGCCGGCAGGTGGTGGTCGACGGGCTCGCCGTGCGGGTCGTGGGCGTGATGCCCGCCGGCTTCGCCGGAGTGCCCGGCCGCACCGAGATCTGGCTGCCCATGTCGGCGGTACCACGCCTGCTCTACGCCCGGAAGCTCCAGCTCGCGTTCTCGTTCTGGCACCAGGTGGTGGGGCGCCGGGCGGCCGGCGTCACGCCGGAGAAGGTCGCCGCCTCCCTGGAGGCGACGGCGGCGCGGGTGGCGGCGAACGCTCCGGCGCCCGATTGGGCCCCCGACGCCCACCTGGTGCTCGACGCCGTGCCCACTCGCGACCTGCGGGTGAGCGAAGGGCTCGAGTCGCGCCTTCTGCTGCTCCTCGGCACGGTGGTCCTGGTGCTCCTGGTCGCCTGCGCCAATGTCGCCAACCTGTTGCTCTCCCGCGGCGTCGGCCGGAGACGGGAGTTCGGCGTCCGGGCGGCCCTCGGCGCCGACGGCGGGCGGCTGGTCCGCCAGCTCCTGGTCGAGGCGGTGGCACTCGGCGCGGCGGGAGGGGCCGCGGGCTGGGGGCTCGCCTGGGCCGGCGTCGGGGCGCTGCGGGTTCTGAGGCCGGCCTCGGCCGCCGGGGAATGGACCCTCTTCGCCGTGCGGTCGGCACTCGGCGACGTCCGGCTCGACCCGCCGGTCCTCCTCTTCGGCCTCGCCGCGGCGCTGGCGGCCGCTCTGCTCGTCGGGCTGGTCCCGGCCTTCCAGGCCCGTCGCGAGGGGCGCGGAGCGGGCCTCGGTGAGCGCGGGATCGCGGCGGCGCGGGCTCTCGGGCTCCGCCGGCTCTCGGTGCGGGGTGTCCTGGTGGTCGTGCAGGTCCTCCTCGCCGCGGTGCTCCTGGCTTCGGCGGGCCTGATGCTCCGGAGCTTCCGCCAGGTGCTCGCCCGCGATCCGGGTTTCGAGCCGGCGGGCGTCCTCACCGCCCAGCTCCGGCTGCCGCGGGCCGACTACTCGAGCGAGGCCGAGCAGACCGCCACCTGGCGCTCGCTCCTCGACCGGATCGGAACGCTTCCCGGGGTCACGGCGGCGAGCCTGGATACCGGGCTGCCCCTGGCCGACGACTCCATGATCGGCGAGGTCCGCACGCCGGAGGAGAACCGGCCGGCGCCGCCGGAAGGGTCGGGAGACCCCGGACCGCCGGCGCCCGCCGTGCGCGTCCACGCCGCCGCGCCCGGTCACTTCCGGGTGCTGGGGGCGCCGGTCCTCCGCGGCCGCGGCGTCGAGCCCTCGGACGCCGCGACCTCCCACCGGGTGGCGATCGTCAGCCGGACGGCGGCCGAGGCCCTGTGGCCCGGGAAGGACCCCCTCGGCCGGCGGCTGTGGCTGAGCATCGGCTGGGACGAGGACGACTGGGCGGAGGTCGTGGGCGTGGTGGGGGACGTCCGCTACACGGGGATCGAGGCCGGCGCGGGCGGCTCGGCGGAAGAGGGCGGACCGACCGTGGTGGGCGACGTCTACGTGCCGTTCGCGCAGGTCCCGGGCCTGGACTCCGCGTACCTTCTCGTGCGCACCGCCGGCGATCCCCTCGCGCTCGCGCCGGGCCTGCGCGAGCGCGTCCGGGAGGTCGATCCCTCGCTGCCGCTCTTCGACGTGATGAGCCTCGACGAGCGGGTCGCGAGGGCGTACTCCGAGGTCCGTTTCAGCGCCTTCTGCCTGGGCGCCTTCGCACTCGCGGCGCTGCTCCTGGCGGCGCTCGGGGTCTACGGTGTGATGGCCTACTCGGTCTCCGAGCGGACCGCCGAGATGGGGGTGCGCATGAGCCTCGGCGCCCGCCCGGTGGACATCGCGCGCATGGTGATCGGCGACGGGCTGGTGCTCACCGTCGTCGGCCTGGTGCTCGGGGTCGGCGCGGCGCTCGCCTTGGGCGGCGTGCTCCGGCACCAGCTCGTGGGCGTCGCCCCCACCGACCCGCTCGCCTTCGCCGGCGCCGCCGTCGTCCTCCTGGCCTCCGCGCTCCTGGCCGCCTGGTTGCCGGCGCGCCGCGCCGCCCGCCTCGATCCGACCGAGGCGATTCGGAGGGAGTAGGCGTCAGACGCGGGGCTCCGCCTTCCGCAGCAACACCCGGTTGCCGGCGAGGTTGCCGGCGCGGGCCTCGAGCTCGATCGGCTCGATCGGGCCGCGGGTGAAGGCGGGGGCGGGGAAGAGAGCGTCGAGCTCGGCGGCGTCGAAGCCCAGGACCCCTTGCTCTTCGTCGTCCCAGCGGGCGCCGCGCAGCAGGAAGAAGCCGCCGGGGCGCAGCACGCGCTCGACCTCGCGGGCGTAGTCGGGCCGGTCCTCGCGATCGATGCAGTGGAAGCAGCCGCGGTCGAGGACGAGGTCCACCGAGGCGGAGGGGACGGGTAGGTCGAAGACGCTGCCCGCCCGGAGGTCGAGCTCCACGCCGGCCGCCGTCGCTCGCTCCCGCGCCAGCTCGAGCGCCGGCGCGCTCGAGTCCACGCCGATCACCCGGTAGCCCTCCCAGGCCAGGTAGAGCGCCTCGAGGCCGGCCCCGCAGCCGACGTCGAGGCAGGTTCCCCCGGGCGGCACCCGGCCGGACGCGGCGAGCCCGGCGAGCTCCTCGGGCACTGCCGGAGGCTCCCAGTGCTCGAGGTAGGAGCCGTCGCGGTAGCAGAGGTCCCAGAAGCTCTCGGGTGCACGGTCCACGGCGCCCGGACTGTACCAAGGAGACGCGACAGGAGGGCTCGCACGCGGCTCCGCCGGTCCGCTCACTCCTCCCGGAGGAGGACGGAGGGGTCCACGCGCGCGGAGCTTCGTGCCAGGCGGAAGGTGCCGCTAAAGGCGACGGCGCCGACCAGCGCCGCGGCTCCCAGGGCGAGGCCCGCGGTGAGGAAGGGGTCGACGCCCTGGAGGAAGCTCGCCGCGGCGGGCCGGAGGATCCACACCACCCCCACCACCCCCAGGCCGGCGCCGGTCGCCACCCGCCGGCCCGCCGTCCCCAGGATCTGGCGCAGGAGCTGGGAGCGCTCGGCCCCGAGGGCGAGCCGGATACCGAACTCCCGCCCCCTGCGCTCCATCGTGAAGGCCATCACCCCGTGGACGCCGATCGCCACCAGGACGAGGGAGAGAAGCCCCATGATGGAGAGGAAGCTCGCCGCCGCGCGCTCGAGCCAGAGCTCGTCGTCGACGAACGTGCTCAGGGTGGCGAGATCGGCCACCGGCATCGACGGGTCGAGGGCGTGGACCTCGTCGCGCAAGGCGGGGAGGATCTCCTGCGGATCGCCGGCGGTCCGGACGTGGAGGGTCGCTGCGGCCGGCATCGCCTGGGAGAACGGCACGTAGACGAAGAACT
>CAZIIB010000081.1:5297-9734 GCA_964539125.1 uncultured Thermoanaerobaculia bacterium
CGGGTTCTCGTGGATGTAGCGGTACTTGGCGTCCTCCGCCACGCCGACCACCTCGACCTCGGGATCGCTCGGGTAGTTGAAGTGGAAGTGCTTGCCGATCGGGTCCTCTCCCGGCCAGGCGAGCTTCGCCATGGTCTGGTTGACGATGGCCACGGGCGGGCTGTCCGCGCGGTCGGAGGCGTCGAAGTCCCGCCCCCGCAGCAAGGTGATCCCCACCGTGTCGAAGAACCCGGGGCGGACGGCGTCGACCCGGTGGTCGAGGCGCCCGCCGCCGCTCGCGGGCTCCTGGCTCCCGGGCAGGAAGATCTGGCGCTGGATCACCGCACCCCGAAGCAATCGGTTCTCCGACCAGGTCGCGGCCTCGACGCCGGGCAGGGCCCGCACCCGCGCCTCGAGCTGGTCGTAGAACTGCCGAACCTGCTGGTCACCGTACCCTTGATCTCCGGGGGCGACGGTCAGGACCGCGAGGTGCCCGGGCGCGAAGCCCAGGTCGATCTCTCGAGCCTCTTCCAGGTGGCGCACGAACAGGCCGCCTCCGACCAGGGCGACCACGGCCACCGCCACCTGGCCCACCACCAGGAGGTCGCCGGAGACGAACCGGCCCGCCCAGGTCCTTCGGCCGCCGCCGCCGACCTCGCGCGCCGGGTCGAGCCGGGCGCTCCGCCAGGCGGGCAGGACGCCCACCAGGACGGTGATCACCGCGAGGAGCGCCAGGCTCCAGAGCAGCCGCTCTTCGTTCAGGCCCGCGCCGAGGATCCCCTCGGAGAGCCTCGGGGGCCGGAACTTCCAGAGGAGGTTCTGGGTCCATCCGGCGACCGGGATCGCCAGGAGGCCGCCGGCCGCGAAGAGCACGAGGTTCTCGCCTACGAGCTGGCGGACCAGGCGCGGCCGGCCGGCACCCAGGACCTGGCGCACCGCGAGCTCCTGGGCCCGCTCGAGACCGCGCAGGAGCAAGAGCACCGCCACGTTGAGGCAGGAGAGCAGGAGCACCAGGCCCGCCGCCAGGGAGAGGACCCGCGCGTAGCCCACGTAGCTGGGGCGTTCCCGGGGCAGGAGGACGCCGTCGAGAAGGGGCTCGACGACGGTTCCCAACCCCTCCTCTGCCGCCGGGTACTCGCTCTCGAGCTGGCGGCAGAGGGCCATCAGGTCGCCCTGGGCGCGCTCGGGCGAGGCGCCGCGGGCGAGGCGCCCGATCACCGAGAAGATGGAGACGTCCCGGTCGTCGAAGGAGTCCCCGATCACTCCCAGCTTCCGGTAGGACGGCGCCGGCACCCAGACGTCCACCCCGACGTGGAGCTGCGTGCCCTGGAAGCCGGGTGGTCCGACCCCCACGACCTGGAACGGGCGCGCATCGATGTGGATGATCCTCCCGACGACCCCCGGGTCCGAGCCGAAGCGCCGCACCCAGGTGGCGTGGCTCAGGATCGCGACCCGCGCCGCCGAGTGCGCCTCGGTCTCGGCGGGCCGGAAGAAGCGCCCCACCGACGGTGCGAGCCCCAGGGTTTCGAAGTAGCCCGCGTCGGCGAACATGGCGATCGCCCGGAGCGGCTCGACGCCGGTGCCGGAGAAGTTCACCGGTCCCCAGGTGTAGATGCCCATGCGGTCGAAGGAATGGTTGCGTTGCCGCAGATCGAGATAGGTCGGCACGGAGAAGCGGCCCATCCCGGTGTACTCGCCGGACTCGGAGCGGGTCGAGCGGTAGACGGCGACGAGGCGGCTCAGGTCCCGGACGGGAAGCGGCCGCACGAAGATGGCGTCGATCAGGGAGAAGACCGCCGTGTCGACTCCGATGCCCAGGACCAGCGAGAGGACGATCACCAGGCTGAGGAGCGGCCGGCGGAGGTGGGGGCGCAGGGCGAGAGCCAGGGCGCGCAGGGGCTCGCGCAGGCCCATCGGGCCACGGCCGGCCGGCGGCCGGCGGGCCGGGACGGAGGTCTCGCTCGGGGAGGGCACCATGCGGAGGCGATCGTCAGATTACGGTACGGCTGTGACTTCGTAAAGACACTCTCACGGAGAGGTGCCGCGTGTCTACCCCTCGGCGGAACGATCGCGAGATCTTGCCGCTCCGCTGGTGCAAAGAGTGCCGCCCGCCGTTCCTTTGGCGCTTTCTGGAGGCCGGATACATCGACCGCGTTTCTGCCGCATCGGACGAATGGGCTCCGGAGGGATCGTCATGGAATCCGGGTCAGGACGGGTCGGCCGCCGCGCTGCTGCTGGCCGGGTCGCTCGCGGACGGCGTCTGTCACTACGAGGCCAAGTCGCTCTGGCGCACGGACGGTACCCGCGCCGGCACCTTCCCCTTGGCCGAGCCGGAGGAGAGGGCGCCTCCCCGGGCAGCTCGGCGCTTCCGGGCCTGTTCGACCGCACAGGCTTCCGGCCGGACTGAGCCGGAGCCGTCCGCCCCGCCCGCCTGAATGCGAGCGTACTTCTGTACCGAGGTACTCAGCCCGCCGGCCAGAGGCTGGGCCGGAAGGCGCGGGCCGTTCCGCGCTCGAGGGTGAGGCGGAAGTCCCGGTCCTGGGCGTGGGCCAGGAACGAGCCCACCTCGAGCTCGCCCTCGAGCGACTCCGGAGGCTGGGCCAGGCGGCGCAGCGTGGCCAGGAGCTGGCCGGGGCCCACGTTGACGTCGGTCAGCTCGGCGCTGAGGGTCCGGCCGTGGCGCTCGACGAGCAGGTCGCCCTCGGGGTAGAGCCCCTCGAAGCGGCCGACGAACTCCACCACTCGGTCCTCGGCGCCCGCTTCGGCGTCGAAGCTCACCCGGCCCGAGATCCGCGCCGAGGCGGCGTCCATCTCGGCGAGGATCGACTCGAGGTCGACCGGCTCGGCCTGCGTCCAGTCCTCCCGCGGCCACTGGACGTGGATCTCCCCCCGGGCGACCACCAGGCGAACGACCGAGCCGGCGCGGTCGCGGACCACGAGGGTCCCTCCCGGCAGGGCCTCGCGCTCCTCGGGGGTCATGGCGTCGAGGAAGGCGATGAGCTCGGCGGGCAGCGCGGCCAGCGTCGGCGTGCCTCCGGGCTGGACGTGGCAGGGCAGGAGCTTGCGCCCCTTGGGGCCGAGCTCCAGCCACTCGCCGCCGAGGGTCGAGAGGAGCTCGAGGGTGGAGGGGGAGAGGGTGCCCAGGCGCACCTCGCCCGTGCAGTCGAGCTCGACGTCGGTGATGGTCGTGGGCATGGTCGGGTCCTTTCTCGGACGGCGAATCTCAGGCCTCGGTCAGGGTGACCTCGGCCTCCTCGGCCGCGGGGAAGTGCTCGACGCGGACGTCGAGGAGCGACCCCAACGCGGTCGCCTCCTTGGTCAGCGCCCGGCCGATCACCATCCGCTGGATCTGATTGGCGCCCTCGTAGATCTGGGTGATCTTCGCGTCGCGCATGTACTTCTCGATCGGGTAGTCCCGGCAGTAGCCGTAGCCGCCGAAGAGCTGCACGGCGTCGGTGGTCACCCGCATGGCGACGTCGCTCGCGAAGACCTTGCACATGGCGGCGTACTTCGAGGCCCCGGACTGGCCGGCGTCGATGGCCCGGGCGGCGGCGTAGACGAGCTGGCGGGCCGCCTCGACCTGGGTGGCCATGTCGGCGATCATGAACTGGATCGCCTGGAAGCTCATCACCGACTGACCGAACTGCTGGCGCTCGGAGGTGTAGCGCATGGCCCACTCGAGGGCGCCCTGCGCGAGCCCGACCGCCTGGGCCGCGACGCCGGGCCGCGCCCGGTCGAGGGTCCGCATGGCGTTCTTGAAGCCCTGGCCCTCGACGCCCCCCAGAAGGCTCTCGGCCGGCACCCGGCAGCCGCGGAAATGGAGCTCGTGGACCGGCACGCAGCGGATGCCCATGAGGTCCTCGCGCTTGCCGATCTCGAAGCCCGGGGTCCCCTTCTCGATCACGATGGGCGAGATGCCCCGGCTGCCCCGGTCCGGCCGGGTGGAGCAGTAGACCGTATAGAGCGAGGCGGCGTCGGCGTTGGTGTTCCACTTCTTGTCGCCATCGACGACGTAGTGGTCGCCGTCGAGCACCGCCCGGGTGCGCAGGCTTCCGGCGTCGGAGCCCGACGCCATCTCGGAGAGCCCGAAGGCGATCAGCTTCTCGCCCGAGGCGACCGCCGGCAGCCAGCGGAGCTTCTGCTCCTCGGTGCCTCCGAGGATGATGGGAAAGCTGCCGAGGGCGTTGACGGCGTAGGCCACGCCCACGCCGCCGCAAGCCCGGGAGAGCTCCTCGACCACCACGCACAGATCGAGCACGCCCGCGCCGTGGCCTCCGTACTCTTCCGGGATCCAGATCCCCATGAGGTCGGCCTCGCGGAGTGCCTCGATGACACTCCACGGGTAGGCGCGGGTCCGGTCGAGCTCGGCCGCCACGGGCCGTACGGCGGTCTCGGCCACGTGGTGCGCGCGTTCCTGGTAGTCCCTCGCCTTCTCCGGCAGCAGCTCTTTCATGATCT